>CAWUNX010000005.1:0-27344 GCA_963923905.1 uncultured Methylocucumis sp. | reverse complement strand
TACACAAGGAGTATCGTCGGCAGCGTCAGATGTGTATAAGAGACAGAGTCGGTACCGGGGTTGGTTTTTGTGGCGGAATCGCGATACACACACCAACAGAATAAATGTTTTTATAGGTTGGATTGCGTTGATAATCATCGACTAAGACAAAACCGCGCGGATTGGTTAATTTTTCTATGCCAAACAACGCATCAACACCTTTAAAGGCCGGTAACATCATGCTGTGCTTAAACGGTAATTCATGTTGCTTTTTGACTTGGCCGTTATCATCGACTTCAGTGACATACATGATACCGTTTTCAACTCTATCGACTTTGGCATTACAAATCCAATCGATATGCTTATTGCGCAATTCACTTTCTAACATACCTCGGGTATCGCCAACGCCGTCTAAGCCTAAATGACCGATATAAGGCTCAGAAGTGACATAAGTTATTTTAACTTTGTCGCGGATTTGACGTTTACGCAAATCGGTTTCGACGATAAACATGTATTCATAGGCCGGGCCAAAACATGAGGCACCTTGTACTGCGCCGATAATGATAGGGCCTGGGTCATCGACAAATTGTTGCCAACGTTCACCAGCTGGGCCTGCATGATCGACATGGCACACCGATTCCGTATAGCCTTGTGGGCCTAAGCCTTGGATTTCATCAAAAGCCAGTTTAGGGCCGGTGGCGATAATCAAATAATCATAATCGACGGTGCTGCCATCTTCTAAGGCCACTTGATTGTTTTCAGGATGAAAACGGCTAACTTTTTGTTGAATAAACGTAATTTTTTTCTTTTTGAAAACCGGTGCTAGCGGTACTTTAATATCCTCAGGTTTACGCCAATTCACGCCTACCCAAGGATTAGACGGGACAAAATGGAACGTAGGCGTATCGGCGATAACCACCACTTCATCTTCTTTACGCGCCAACTCTTTCATTTCAAAAGCCATAGGAATGCCACCGATACCGGCACCCACGATTACGATTTTAGCCATTAGTTTTTCCTCATTATTTAATTATTTTTTAGCTGTACTTAATAGCGCTTAGCAAGATGAGCAACCGCTTTTTATACCTAGTTTTTTCAACATCATTTCCAAAGGGCAAAACTGGGTAAAACCACTTTGTAATAAATTCAAACCGACGAAGGCAGTAAACCATAGCCAATATTGACTATGAAACACAGGACTGCCGGTTACGCCTAAGGCCAACGACAACAAAATAAAACTGCCGGCGACGATTCTGACAATACGTTCGGTGTTCATAATTCACATCCTCCTTTCGGTTGTTCGTTAGGTTCAATACCGTGGGTATCGATAGCACACACCGATTCCAACCACATAGCGTTAATAATGGCAAAAGCTGCTGCAAAGCCTACGCCTAATATCCAAGCGAAATACCACATAAACTCTCCTAAGTAAGCGATTAATAATAAGTATGTGTGTCGTCCAAAATCGTTTTATCGGACAAATTACCCCATATCACGCGATACACCCAACGCGTATAGATTAAAACTATCGGTAAAAACACGACGGTTATCCAAAACGCCCAAGACAAGGTTAAATGGCTAGAACTGGCATCCCATAACGTTAAGCTTGAACGAGGATCGGTAGAAGAAATCAATAAAAAGGGGAATAAAGCAAAGCCGACGGTGAGCAATAACCCTGTCATGCCTAAACTGCTATACGCTAGACCTAATAAACGTGACTCACCGCGCCCAGATAACCAGGCCAACGCTAACCCGGTCAGTCCTAAAACCGGTGCTAATAGCATCCAAGGATAGCGAAGAAAATGCGCCAGCCAGCCAGTGCCTTGCGCAATAACCGTTTTATGCAACGGATTTGAGGCGGCATTACCATCAGGCATTTGGGTAATCTCTGGTCTAGCGAGTGAAAACGCCCAAGCCATTGCTATCAAAGTAATGACTAATATGACTGGCCCTAACGCGTTAATCACAGTGATACAGCGTTGGTAAATCACCCCTTCGCTACGACATTTTAAAAACCAAGCCCCGTGTAATGTCGTCAGCGAAAGCCCTAATACACCGCATAACAAGGCAAAAGGATTTAATAAACCCCAAAATGAGCCATCATAAAACGCTCTTAAGTCTTGATCGAAATGAAACGGTAGACCGAGTAATAAATTGCCGACTAAAACACCGAATAACACGGGTGGCAAAGTACCGCCTAGAAACAAGCCCCAATCCCAAGCACTGCGCCAACGCTCATCGTCTATTTTGCCGCGATAATCAAACCCAGCTGGTCTAAAAAACAACGCAAACAACACCAACAACATCGCGATATACAGCCCTGAGAATAAGGTTGCATACACCGGCGGCCAAATCGCGAAAATAGCCCCGCCGAGTAAAATTAACCACACTTGATTGCCTTCCCAAGTTGCCCCAACGCTATTAATAATCACGCGCCGTTCTGTGTCGCTTTTACCAACTATCGGCAATAACGTACAGACACCAAAATCAAAGCCTTCAGTTAAAGCAAAAGCAATACCGACAACGCCAATAAAAATCCACCAGATAATTCTTAGTAGTTCATAATCAATCATGACTGTTCTCTCTTAGCTTAATGATGCATAGCATGACCGGACACCGCATGACGCGCATGGTCGCTGAGCTGTGCATCGAAATATGCATGAATTGCGTCAATTAACTGAGGCTCGCTAGCGACATAATCTAGTTGCGCACCGTTTGCTAACGCATGATAGTTAAACTGTATCTGGTTAGCTGCTGTAGCCAATTGGGCTAAGCCCGGCATAGTCTCACCATGAATACGTTTAGGCCCTGAAAAATCACCTTTGGCAAACTTCAACGCTAGCATCGATAAATGCTGTTGAATCAGCTTGATTTGCTCAGCATCTTGCACATTTTTAGCAAGCACTTGTTGAGTTCCGCCGCTGTTATTTTTAGTAAACACATGTAACGTTTTATCCAACGCAAACGGCATCACATGCGCACCGCGTTCCGCCACATCATCTAAACGCTTAGCGTCGGGAATAGTTTCAGCCATAACAAAACAACTGGTTAGTAATAAACTTAAGCTTATTAGCATTCGCATAAATCCTCCTTTGACTATTTTGATTTAATGATGGGCTTCAAAGTGATAGCGGCCTGTGTGTAAACTACTAGGCCCTAAGCGCACATACTTAAACATTAAGTACAGCTCTATCACGAGTAACACAGTGTAAAACAAGGCAAAACCGCTAAGACTAAACCACAATTGACCACTGCTAATACTTGACACGCTTAAATGCGTAGGTAACACACCAGCTATCGTCCAAGGCTGACGACCATATTCTGCGACAAACCAACCCGTTTCTGCGGCAATCCAAGGTAAAGGGATAGACCAAACCGCTAAACGCATTAACCAGCGTTTTTGATCTGCCACACGAGTCGCACAGTAATAAAACGACATCGCAAAAATAAACAGCATCGTAAAGCCACACGCCACCATGATTCTAAACGTCCAGAACAACGGCGCGACTTTAGGAACCGTATCATTCGCCGCTTGTTGAATCATTGCATCATCCGCATCGACGACATTTTCAGAATATTTTTTCAGTAATAAGCCATAGCCTAAATCGTGTTTATGCGCGTTAAATGTTGCCAGCGTAGTTTCACCTGCTTCACCTTTTTTAAGTTTTTGCAGCTCATCATAAGCAATAATACCGCTACGAACCCGTTGCTCACTTTCTTGACGCAGCTCTTTAATGCCTTTTACTGGCTCATCAATAGAACGCGTAGCGATAAGACCTAACACATAAGGAATTTTAAGCGCGAAATCAGTGCGCTGGTTGGCTTGATCGGGAAAGCCAAACACAGTGAAACTAGCTGGTGCGGGTTCTGTTTCCCATTCCGCTTCAATCGCCGCTAATTTGATTTTTTGCGTTTCGCCTTCGGTATAACCGCTTTCATCACCTAACACGATGACGGATAAAATCGACGCTAAACCAAACGCTGAAGCGATGGAAAAAGAGCGGCGGGCAAAGCCTATATCGCGCTTATTCAACAAAAACCAGGAGCTAATGCCCAGTACAAACATAGAACCTGTCACATAACCCGCTGCGACGGTATGCACGAACTTCACTTGCGCAACCGGGTTAAAAATAACATCGGCAAAGCTAGTCATTTCCATACGCAAGGTTTCAAAATTAAATTCAGCGCCTACCGGATATTGCATCCAACCATTCGCGATTAAAATCCATAGCGCTGAAACATTCGTGCCAATCGCCAACAGCCAAGTCACGGCTAAATGTTGGACTTTGCTAAGCTTATCCCAACCGAAAAAGAACAAACCTACAAACGTCGATTCTAGGAAAAACGCCATCCAACCTTCACTGGCTAATAACGGGCCAAAAATGTCACCGACATAATGCGAGTAATACGCCCAATTAGTACCAAACTGAAATTCCAACGTAATACCTGTGGTCACACCCATGGCAAAATTAATACCAAATAACTTGCCCCAGTATTTCGTCATATCCTTATAGACTTCTTTACCGGTCATGACATAAACCGATTCCATAATGCCTAAAATAAATGTCATCCCTAGTGTTAACGGGACAAATAGAAAGTGATAAAGCGCAGTTAGGCCAAATTGCAGCCTAGATAGCATCACAATATCATCGCCAATCATCGGTAAGCTCCTGGTTAGTGATTATTAAAAGTGGCGTGCTTGAGCGCTGGCGTCAACAAATGGCTAGCGATGTCAGGTTTAACGACAGGACGCTCTGACAGACGAAAAATAAGCCACCAAAGCCCAAGCAACAGAAAAATTTTCAACATAAGCGCCAAGCTGATTTCCCAAGACAATGGCAGGTGAAACAGATTAAACTTCATTCGCAAGCCCTTCCAGTAGTTTAAGTCTTTGGTTTTAAATTAAAACTTATAAAAATTAGTAATCGCTAATGTATTAATAAACAAATTCTGTGCCAATATTCATACAAGAGAAAATGGCGTGTTGAACGAGTATGGATTAAGCGATATGTTTTATGTATGTTTCATAATGAAACTTATGAAACATACATAAAACATTGTGAAACAACTAGCATTAGAACTATGTCCATAAAATACTAAAAACTAACCTTAACAAGCACACATCAGGTGATTGCTATCGTGTTAAATCCAAGGATAATAAGTAGCTTTTTGATTTGAGAGCACGTTAATGCAGATAGTCGATGCAGCGGCAGACGCTGCAATTACAGCGGCGGTAAGCGCGTTAAAAGCCGGGCAACTCGTCGCATTTCCGACCGAAACAGTCTATGGTTTAGGCGCAGATGCTTCTAATCCAGAAGCCGTTAAGCGAATTTTCCAAGCCAAAGGCAGACCGTCTGAACATCCGTTGATTGTTCATATTGGTCAGATTAATGAACTCTATGATTGGGCGGTAACAGTCCCCGACCGTGCGTTACAGTTAGCCGAAGCATTTTGGCCTGGCCCGTTAGCGATGATTTTACCTAAACGCGATAGTGTGCCTAACGAAGTCACAGGCGGCCAAACCACCGTAGGGTTGCGTATGCCTAATCATCCGGTGGCATTGCGGTTACTTCGAGCATTTGGTACGGGCATTGCCGCGCCATCCGCGAATCGCTTTTGCCGGATTAGCCCTACACGCGCTGAGCATGTTGCCGAAGAATTAGGCGAGTCGGTTGAGTTAATTTTAGACGGCGGTGCTTGTGCCGTGGGCGTGGAATCAACGATTATCGACTTATCGAGCCAACAACCGCATTTATTAAGACCTGGACAACTCAATTTAGATGCGCTTGAAGCCGTTTTAGGTTGTCGCTTAGTTCTGCCTAATGCCAATAGCGGTAACGAAATACGCGCGCCAGGTCTATTAGCGTTGCATTACGCACCTAGCACACGGGCGCTATTATGCTCAAGTCATGAAATAAATAGCCTGCTAGCAGGCTTGAAAGCACAAGGTCAGCGTATTGGCGTCATGGCGTTTGCAACAACACAGATTGACGCTAATTTTGATGAGATAACACCTATGCCTGATATTGCTGAGCATTATGCGCGTGAATTATATGCGTCGCTGCGCAGCTTAGATCATGATGAGCTAGATGTCATCGTCATTGAGCAACCACCTAATAGCGTCGATTGGATGGCGGTGAATGATCGCTTAGGCAAAGCGGTGGGAAGCCAATCCCATTAGCTTAAGGCAATGCCTAACAATTCTGAGCTTTGGCAATCTTTACTGATATAAGTGCATGGATGGGCTAGCCATTTTTAGTGTGATAGGTGCTTTTCCTTAGCACTGTTTAAAACACCTAAAATATCTAAAACGCGGCAACAATACGCCCATTCATTATCATGCATCAGTGACAATCCTAGTTGGCAATCATGGACTGTTAAGTACTGCATTAAAATGACCGCCGAATAAGGTGTTTTTAAATAATCAATACTCACCTTTTGGTGTCCGAAACTACCGTAATCACAGGATATGATGCCGTTTAAACTGTTTTGGGCGTAGTGATTAAATAACTCGCTACATTCTTCAATCGTGGTATTTCTATTTAGCCTGACGCTGATGTCCATCGCTGAGACTATGCAGTTAGGTACGCGATAAGAAAAAGAATCAATTTTGCCGGTTAATGTGGGAATAACCAATGTAGCTGAATGACCGACATTAGTGCTGGTAGGTATTATCGACTCATTAAAGGTTCGTCCGTATTGCGGGTTTACATGATAGCCATCCAATACTTTTTGGTCAGATAAGGTAGGGTGAATAGTAATCACACGGGCATAATCAATCCCTATATGTTGCTCTAAAATATGAAAAATGGGCGTTAATGCATTGCCGGTGCAGGTACTTGAGCAAATGACATCGTGTTTTGTCGGGTCGTATTGGTCGTTGTTAACTCCGTACACTAAGCTAATGTCTAAGCCCGCGACATTCTAAGTACACAACGTCTTTTTGGCAATATTTTGACGAATAATCGTGCGAAAATCGTCATTCGTTGCCGTGCCGGTCGCATCAAACAATACATCAAGCTCAAATTCGCGTAAGTCGCCTAAGCCTGCGTCTTGCGGATTACCGCGTCGCCGGTCTACCCGCTGATATTTGATAGGTTTTCCGTCCACGATTAAATGCTCACCGTCAATCGTGATAGAAAAGGGTGGATTACCATAGGTGCTATCATGAGATAACAAGTAAGCCACTTGATTAATAGGCATTACGTCGCAAACCACCTTAATATCAAACCGTCCGCCGACAGCTTGAGTAAAATTGTTGCGTAAAACCCCTCTGCCTATCCTGCCTAAGCCAACTATGCCAACACCAAAATTCATTGTATTGCTCCGTTGATTGTATTTGTCTCAACCGTTTATATCGCAAAGCTATTTTTACGCTTAAAGCCGTCCTCCCCATGCCACTGTCATTAAGCTTAGAGAATAAATCAATAAAAGCTACCTGATGTACAGACATTTTCAGCCAACACAACAAAATACTATCGCAAAGACGGTCAGTTTCATGTTCAACTCATCTAAACTCAAAAAAACAACTAATATTAAAAGCTAATAATGAGCTATTTAGCTAAATATAACGATGACGACCGATTGTAAGCTGATATAAGCATTTGTGCAAAATGTGAAAACTACACGAACTATGCTTCGATGGGACTTAAACACGATGGGTATTAATTCGCTTGGCTTACCGGTAATAGTGCCTATTTTTTCAAATAGTGATTCGCCATACTAAATACAACTCTAAAAATCGGGCATTAAATTTGCTGATTATTAGTAACTGTCAATAAATCGTCATTCACTTACCGGAGACTGTCATGAACACATTACAAACAACTATGGATAGAGCTGAATTTATCGAGTTATTAAGCGCAGAATTCACTCATACCAAAGGCTACGGCGTCTATGCTTTTTTATCGTTTAGCGAGATTGAAAGCGCCTACCATCATTATTTAAACAGCACAGAGCGACCTAATGTATTCGTTCGCTTATACGTTAAAAGCCTTAACTAAACTAGATTTTCCGTTGTTTTAGGTTTTAAGCTTAACAACATCGTGTATTGCGTTGTTGACGTCATTAAGATTACTGGTAACCTTGCTCAAGATATATAATTAAAACGATAAGAGATTTACCGATACTATCTTGGAGGATATTGTTATGTTTGCAGCAAGAAATCAATTAAAACAACAACTTTTGTTTATTTTATCCAGTGCATTACTGACCGCTAGCTCGCTAGCACTCGCGGTATCAGACATGGAAATGCAAGAGCGCATGTTAAAAGCGCGTGAAAAAACCACAATGCAAAATGAAGATCACTCAGCACATATGAATTCGGCCAATAAAGAGCAAGAAGAATTTCATGGTGTGTTTTACGGCTTCTTACCTTGCCCAGATGGCTGTAATGGAATTAAAACCACATTATCATTGAAGCAAAAAAATATTTATTTGCTGGTCACGCAAGAAGCTAGAGAGTCCTCAAGAGAATTTTACGAGAAAGGCAAATATACTTGGGATGATGAAAGTAAAACCGTCATCTTAATACCGCGTAAAGACGGTAATCCCAAAAAACTTCATATCGAAGACGATGGCACATTAATCCAATTAGGTAACGACGGCACGCGCATTACCACTGATGAAGACCGCTATATTTTGCGTAGAAGTGATACAGTAAAATCAAGACAAGTGCATATTCACTAAATTTGACATCACTAACACCGGTTTCAAACCCAAAGGCCGGTGTTTGATAGCACTTATGAAATTACGCGATGTTTTATTTTATGTTCGTTCGAAACAACTACAAAAAAACCAGCCTAAGTTATTACGGCTGCAACACGTCTTCTGTCAGCCATTAACACCTGTTAACGCCAACCGCTTTCAGTTCATCGGCGGCTTATACTCGCCACAAGGATACTATATTGCAGAATCTGGCTTGACTACTAGCGGTCAAATGATTGTCTGTGGTAACAAGCTTTCCCATGCTGAAGTCAATATTTTGCCAGGTAAAAGCCTTTATTTAGGCATTTGCCATTACCATTTTGGGCATTTTTTAGTTCAAACACTGTCCAGATTGTGGTTCTTGCATGAGTCGGAGATTACACAGTTTGACCACATCGTATTACTACCGTTAAACGACCATATACCTGCTTTTGTTTATGAATTATTTGATATTCTAGGTGTTGCTGACCGAATCATCAGCGTTAATAGGCTAGTTCAGTTAGAATTCGTCTATTTACCAGCACCCGCGCTGGAATACCCATCTTTAGTCTATCAAGCGATTAATCGTGTTCAACATCTATTCATCAGTCGAAATAAAATCAACTACTCTAAACAGGCATTATTCTTATCAAGAACGCAACTAACGCCTGGACATCATCGGGTTATTATTGGCGAACATCGCTTAGAGCAGTGTTTACGCGAGGAAGGCTTTCAGATTTTTTACCCTGAACAGCATTCCATAGAGGAGCAAATTCATACGTTAGCCATTCATAAAACGATTATTGGTTTTGCGGGTAGCGCCTTGCACACATTAATTTTAGCTGGTGGACAGAAAAACATTATTGCTTATAGTGCAAGACCTATTCCTAACGTTTTTAAACTGATAGATAAAGCGCTCTGCAATCATGCGTTATATCTAAATGCCGCCCGCCATAACCAAACAGGCTGCGTCAATTATCCTGTAGGTTTCAAACCCCAATGGATTAATGCCGATTCGGTGTTAACTACGTTGAAGCGCAAAGGGCTTATTCAATCATTCACACCAGAGCCACAAAGCTCATACACAACCGGCCAGGAACTAGCTCAATACAATACAGCGTTATTACTACGAAAAATTCTTGAGCTAAGCCAAACTGCGACCTGTCACGAATGCATAGAGGAAATTCGCTTATTTAAGCAACACTATGCTTTTGATAAGCCTATGTTAGTACAAGCATGTCGTGAAAGTGAGTTACTTAGGCAATATTTCTCAGCAGAGCAATAACACCTCATCATAAAATAACTAACCCTTAACTTACTTTTCTGTCCGCGGTGCTCCGTTTATATAGCGGAAAGCGCAGTGAAAGCTAATGTGTCCATCTTTTGAATAAAAATCATGCTTACATTCTATCCGCGAACAAATATATAACCAGAATCTATGCTATAGTTCTGTTTATTGTATATTTTCCTTAAGAGGTCACTATGGCCTTAGCCCAAGAAGACATTGAACAAATTCAACGCCTAATTCAATCCACCTTGCTCGCCACGCCTGAATCAAATTATGCCAACGTTCGATATGAGCTAGATTTGCGTGAGCGCACCATTCGCATTGAAGAAGAATTAAAGCACCAGCGCGAGCTTATGGCAGAGGGCTTTAAGCAAGTGGAAAAGCGCTTTGAACAAGTGGAAAAGCGTTTTGAACAAGTCGATAAGCGTTTTGAGCAGGTCGATAAGCGCTTTGAACAAGTCGACAAACGCTTAGATTTAATAGAAAAACGCTTGGAACAAGTCGATAAGCGCTTTGAACAGGTCGATAAACGCATAGATTTAATAGAAAAACACTTGGAACAAGTCGATAAGCGCTTAGATTTAATGGAAAAGCGCTTGGAGCAAGTTGATAAGCGCTTAGATTTAATGGAAAAGCGCATGGAACAAGTCGATAAGCGCTTAGACTTGATAGAGCAACGTTTAGATTTAATGGAAAATCGCTTTGAACAAATTGACAAGCGTTTTGAACAAGTTGATAAACGCTTTGAGCAGTTAACCTCACGAATAGACCATTTTATGGTATGGTCGTTTGCAACGACTCTCACAGTGGGTGGTTTACTAGTCGCTCTGATTAAGCTCATTTAAGATTTAGCAATAACCTCTTTCACAAGGACACAGCAATGAATCAAAAAACCGTATTGCATGTCGGCTGCGGCTATCCCAATCCGCTAAAACTGCACAAAGCTTTTCGTAACAATGATTGGAAAGAAATTCGACTGGACATTGATGTTAATGCGCAACCGGACGTTATCGCCGATATGCGCGATTTATCCGCGATTGAAGCAGGTTCTATCGATGCCTTATGGTCATCACATAACGTCGAACACCTTTACCCACATGACGTTATTCCAACACTTGCAGGTTTTCGCCGCATTCTTAAGCCAGATGGCGTTGCCTTAATTACCTTACCCGACTTACAAGAAATCGCGCGCTTAATCGCCGATGATAAATTAGACGAGCCAGCTTACACCTCGCCGGCAGGTCCTATAGCACCTTTAGACATGTTATACGGCTTTAGACCCGCGATGGCACAAGGCAACTTATTCATGGCGCATCGTACAGGTTTTACCGCCAAAACTTTGGCGCAATCTATCTTACGCGCAGGTTTTGCTACCGTAACGGTACAAAGAGAACGTGGCGCATTTAACTTATGGGCGATTGGGTTTTGCGCTGAACCCAGCACCGAACAACTCTCTCTTGCACAAGCGGCAATGTTTCCACTACCCGTCAAATCATAACCATGCGTTTGCTTTTTGTTCACCAAAATTTCCCCGGCCAATTTAAACATCTAGCACCCACGTTAGCCCAAAATCCTAAACACGAAGTCGTTGCGATGATGATTAACGACCACCCGGTTGATAAAAGTATACGGGTTGTGCGTTATAAGCCAGCACGCGGCTCAACTCCGAATATTCATCCCTGGGTGGCCGACGTAGAAACCCAAACTATACGTGCCGAAGCCGCATTTAGAACGGCGTTAAAGCTTAAGCAAGAAGGCTTTACACCCGATGTGATTATTGCTCATCCAGGCTGGGGCGAATCGATGTTCCTCAAAGATGTATGGCCTACTAGCGTACTCGCGATGTATTGTGAATTTTTTTACCATGCCGAAGGCTATGATGTCGGCTTTGATCCAGAATTTCATACCCCAGACCCAGGCGGTATTTGCCGTTTACGCTTAAAAAACATCAACAATTTAATTCATTTCCAAATTGTCGATGCGGGCATCTCGCCTACGCATTGGCAAGCCAGTTCATTTCCAGAGCCGTTTAGAAATAAAATTACAGTGATTCATGACGGTATAGATACAAGCGCGATTAAACCTAATCCAGAGGTTTTTTTAACCTTGAATAACAAAAAAACACTGACTAAACAAGACGAAGTCATTACCTTTGTTAACCGCAATTTAGAGCCTTATCGTGGCTATCATATTTTCATGCGCGCGTTGCCTGAAATATTAAAACAACGCCCCAATGCGCATGTGATTTTAGTCGGTGGTAATGACGTCAGCTATGGTAGTAAAGCCCCTAACGGCCAAAAATGGCGTGATATTTTTCTCGACGAAGTCAAAGATAACCTGGATTTAAGTCGTGTGCATTTTGTGGGTTATATTGCGTATCAACATTTTATTCCGTTATTACAACTATCCACGGTACACGTTTATTTAACCTACCCCTTTGTCTTATCATGGAGTCTGCTAGAAGCGATGAGTGCTGGCTGCGCAATTGTCGCCAGCAATACCCCCCCGTTACTGGAGGCGATAAAGCACAACGAAACCGGACGTTTAGTCGATTTCTTCGACGCGCCCAGCTTAGCCAATACCGTTATCGATTTATTAGCCCACCCTGAAGAGCGCGCTCGTTTAGGTCAACAAGCGCGCACCTTTGCCGTCGAAAATTACGATTTAACCCGTGTATGCTTACCCAAACAACTTGCGTGGGCAGAACAACTGGCGCAACTCAAACCTATTTAATTACCGTACCATGTTGAATTTCAGAAATATCGCGTTACGACGCGGTGCTAGAGTTTTGTTTGCTAACTCAAGCTTTACGATACACAAAGGCGAAAAAGTTGGCTTTACGGGCGCTAATGGCGTTGGCAAATCCAGTTTTTTTGCCCTCATCCGCGATGAACTGCATGTTGACGAAGGTGAGTTTTCGATGCCACCTAATTTAAGCCTGGCGCACGTCATGCAGGAAACGCCTGCGGTTAACTGTAGTGCATTAGATTATGTATTAGATGGCGACAGAGAACTGAGAGATTGGCAACAGCGCGCCAAGCAAGCCGAACTTGCCAACGACGGTGTAAAACTCGCCGACTGCCATGCCCATTTAGATTTAATCGGCGGTTATAGCGCAGAAGCTAAAGCCTCTAGGCTTATGCATGGCTTAGGTTTTAATGCCGGTCAAGAACAACGCCCCGTCACATCTTTTTCCGGCGGCTGGCGTATGCGGTTAAATTTAGCGCAAGCGTTAATGTGCCGCTCAGATTTGTTATTGCTAGACGAACCTACTAACCATTTGGATTTAGATGCGGTTATTTGGCTGCAAGACTGGCTATGCAAATACCCAGGTACGTTATTATTGATTTCTCATGACCGCGATTTTTTAGACACCATCACCGACCACATCGTCCACATCGAACAAGGCAAAGCTGAGCTATACACCGGCAACTATTCAGCATTTGAACGTATGCGCGCAGAAAAACTGGCCCAACAACAAGCCGCTTACCAAAAACAACAGCGCGAAGTGGCTCATATTCAAAGTTTTATCAATCGCTTTAAAGCGCAAGCGACTAAAGCCCGACAAGCCCAAAGCCGAATCAAAGCCCTAGAGCGCATGGAGCTTATCGCAGCGGCCCATGTCGATTCGCCGTTTAATTTTGCCTTTAAAAACCCTGGCCGATTACCCAATCCGCTACTACGCTTAGAACATGCCCAACTCGGTTATGCCGACCAAATTATTATCAAACAAGCCAACTTAAGCATAGTCCCAGGTGACCGCATTGGCTTATTAGGGCCAAACGGCGCTGGCAAATCGACACTGATAAAAACGCTTGCCGATACACTACCACCGATTAAAGGCATACTACAAAGCGCAGAAGCATTAAAAATCGGCTATTTTGCGCAACATCAATTAGAGCAACTGCGTATGGACGAAAGTCCACTCTGGCATTTGCAACAATTGGATAAACAAGCAACGGAAAAAGACTTGCGTAATTTTTTAGGCGGCTTTGATTTTCAAGGCGACAAGGTGTTAGAGTCCGTCGCCCCGTTTTCCGGTGGTGAAAAAGCCCGTTTAGTCTTAGCGTTATTGGTTTATCAAAACCCCAATTTACTGTTATTAGATGAGCCAACTAACCATTTAGATTTAGAAATGCGTCACGCGTTAAGCTTAGCGCTACAAGATTATCAAGGCGCTATTGTTGTCGTATCGCATGACCGACATCTACTACGCTCGGTCACGGATAAATTTTTATTGGTTAGCAACGGTTGCGTACAAGTCTTTGACGGTGATTTAGACGATTATAAAAATTGGCTGAACGAACAAAAAAAAGCTGACGATAAAACTGAATCAGCTTCAACCGCGCCTAATGTATCACGCAAAGATCAGCGTAAATTAGATGCCGAACGTCGGCAAAAATTAAAACCTTATTACGATGCCGTAAAAAAAGCCGAACAAGCGGTAGAGTCCTATCATCGCGAACAAATACAAATCGAGCAGCAACTCACTAACCCAGACCTATACAGTGATAGCGAAAAAAACGTGCTTAAAGCATTATTAGACCGCAAAGCGAATGTGGATAAAGCGCTCAGCAAAGCTGAAACTGCTTGGTTAGATGCTGAGCAACAGTTGTCGGAAAAGATAGACAACGAAGCATTTTAGATACAAACATTAACGCCACGCCGTTAGACGTGGCGTCATAATCAATTAGACCTCGTTCTTCTGCGGATGCTGCCGTTGATTAGGCGACTGCAATTTATTCACCGCATTGATATACGCTTTAGCCGAAGCGATAACAATATCGGTATCTGCGCCTAAGCCATTAACAATACGGCCTGATTTTTCCAATCTGACCGTCACTTCGCCTTGCGAGTCAGTACCATTAGTAATGTTATTGACGGAATACAACGCTAAGATAGATTCGGTCTGTACCAATTGCTCTATGGCTTTAAAGCTGGCATCGACGGCACCGCTACCTTGAGCATTGCCCGTGACTTCTTGGCTGTCTACTCTTAACGTCACTTGTGCATTAGGGACTTCGCCGGTTTGTGAACAAACTTTCAATGAAACTAATTTAACAAACTCGTCTTCGGCTTCAAAGCCCACTTCTGAAATCAACGCTTGCAAGTCTTCGTCGAAAATTTCATGTTTTTTATCAGCTAATTGTTTAAAGCGCGCAAACGCATCATTAATCTCTTCTTCCGAATTAAATTCAATGCCCAATTCGTTCATGCGCGTTTTAAAGGCATTTCTGCCCGAATGCTTGCCCAACACCATACGGTTAGCACTCCAGCCGACGTCCTCCGCACGCATGATTTCGTAAGTCTCGCGGCTTTTCAACACGCCGTCTTGGTGAATGCCTGCTTCGTGGGCAAACGCATTCGCACCGACAATCGCTTTATTGGGTTGTACCGGAAAGCCGGTAATCGATGACACCAGTTTAGAACAGGTCAAAATTTCTCGGGTTTCGATGCGCGTTTGGCAAGCAAAAACATCTTGTCGGGTACGCACAGCCATCACGACTTCTTCCAATGATGCGTTGCCAGCGCGTTCGCCCAAACCATTTATCGTGCATTCGACTTGTCTAGCGCCGTTCATTACTGCGGCCAATGAGTTAGCCACCGCCAACCCTAAATCATTATGACAATGTACCGAAAATATAGCCTTGTCTGAATTCGGTATGCGTTGAATCAAATTGGCTATGGTCGCGCCGAATTGTTGCGGTACGCTATAACCTACCGTATCGGGAATATTTAACGTTCTCGCACCGGCATCAATCACCGCTTCTAAAATACGGCACAAAAAGTCCTCTTCAGAACGCCCCGCATCCTCTGGCGAAAACTCGACATCATCGGTGTATTGCCGTGCGCGTTTAACCGCTCTCACCGCGTGCTCTATGACTTGCTCAGGTGTCATGTGCAATTTCATTTGCATGTGAATCGGTGACGTTGCGATAAACGTGTGAATTCTTGAGCGATTAGCGTCTTTAAGCGCAGCACCGGCACGGTCAATATCGTTATCTAAGGCTCTGGACAAGCCGCACACGGTACTGTCTTTAATCGCTTTCGCGACCGCTTGCACGGCTTCAAAATCGCCTGGGCTGGCTGCTGGAAAACCGGCTTCAATGACATCTACCCGTAGACGCTCTAAGGCTTTAGCGATTCTTACTTTTTCATCGCGGGTCATCGATGCGCCCGGACTCTGTTCACCGTCGCGCAAGGTCGTATCAAAAATAATCAATTGCTCTTTCATGTTAACTCCAAACGTTAGCTTACCTCAGCGCTGGCGCTGATAAGAATGATAGTGTGATGGATAAGAAACTAATGTCTGCCCATTAGGGCAGTAATGTTAATAAGAGGTTTAACACGAAGAGCAAATAGAGACTGACCGAATGAAATCCGGTAGGCACGGTTGCTGAGATGAGGGAAGTAGAATGGTTCATGCGTTGGACTATACCGGAATGATAAACGATGGGCAAGGAATTTTAGAACAGTTTAGTGGCTTTTAAGTCTGACTAAACCGCTTGGAATTTTTACTATTCCTAAAAATAAGCGGTTGTTCGCCTTGCACATTAGATTGCGCTTGCTGTATCGCCTCGTGCATCACACCATGTTT
The DNA here is from genome assembly GCA_963923905.1 of uncultured Methylocucumis sp. Lineage (GTDB taxonomy): Bacteria > Pseudomonadota > Gammaproteobacteria > Methylococcales > Methylomonadaceae > Methylovulum. The sequence continues at coordinate 10,794 of CAWUNX010000005.1, read as the reverse complement.
AGGCGATTTACTACAAACGGGGTCGGTATTGTACATATCACCGGTCAGTAAATAGGCTTGACAACGACAACCGCCAAAATCTTTGGTTTTTTCCTCACAGCTTAAACACGGTTCGCGCATCCAATCGAAACCACGGAAAAAATTAAAGGCTTTAGATTCGCGCCAAATTTGCTCGATGCTAAAATCTTTGACATTCGGACAATCCAAACCGGGTAATAACCGCGCAGAATGACACGGCAATGCGACACCGTCTGGGGCTATCGTTAAAAATGTCGTCCCCCAACCGTTCATACAGGCTTTAGGCCGGTCTTCGTAAAAATCTGGCACGACATAATAAATTTTCATTTTACCCGCCACTTTTTCTTTAAACGCTTGCGCAATGGCTTCAGCTTTTTCGAATTGCTGTTTCGTGGGCAATAACGCATTACGGTTGACATGTGCCCAGCCATAATATTGCGTATTGGCAAGCTCTAAATAATCTGCACCCAACTCTTCTGCCATCGCTAAAATTTCCGGCATTTGCTCGATATTGGCTCTATGCAAAACAACACATAACACCATCGGGTAACCATGCTGTTTTACCCAACGCGCAACTTGTTTTTTATGCTCAAACGATTCAGTACCGGCGATTAAATCGTTTAATTCTTTAGAGCTGGCTTGAATGCTGACTTGAATATGATCTAAACCGGCTTGTTTTAACTCGATAACCCTGTCTTCGGTCAAGCCATAACCTGAAGTAATCAAATTCGAGTAATAACCCAATTCTCTGGCATATTGCACTAATTCGGTTAAATCCTTGCGTATCAATGGCTCACCGCCAGAAAAACCGAGCTGCACCGCGCCCATTTGACGCGCTTGACTTAAAACCCGCTTCCAATCCTCGGTGCTTAATTCGGTATTATGCGCAGAATAATCAAGCGGATTCGAGCAATATGGACATTGCAATGGACACGCATAGGTCAACTCGGCTAATAACCAGCGTGGTGGTGTCGTTTTATGCATACTGCACCCAACCATTTTTTAAGGCTATCTCAATAAATGACGTAATATCATTCGTCAAGCCAGAGGTTTGAAACCTAGCTTCCAGTGTTTCAATGATCTGTCGTAACGTATGCTCACCATCACAACACTTTAAAATCTCTGCCGAACTTTGGTTAAGTTCAACCATGCCTTCGGGATATAAAATGACATATTTTTGCTGAGCCTCTTCCCATTGCAAACGATGAGTAGGCGAAAATTTGATTAAAGCTTGAGAGTTAACGGTCATGAATGCTTTTGATAGATTAGTTTTTTGGAAGCGTCAGTGTAATACCGAAACCCGATTGTGCTAGTGGGCCTTGATGGTCATAGTAATCAACAATACCATTTTCCCAGACAACCCAAACCTCTGTCGCACCGGCGTTTAAGTAATAACTGACTTTGTTATGCATTTCTTGTTTTGAGTTTGACGGCGATACGATTTCTATGCACAACTCGGGTGCTTTAGAGTAAGGCGTTTCATAACCATATTGTCTGATAAACGCCTTAGAACACCAAGCAACATCAGCGACGCTAACGCCATTTTCCGTTCGCACCGAACATTCGGTAATGGCTTGGCCTTTTTTCAATTTACGCTCTAAAAACGACCCTATATGTAACTGTAAACGTCCATGTTTATTTGAAGCCGGAGTCATTTCTACTTTGCCATAGCGGTTTAACTCTATTTTAAACGGCAAGTCTTTAAAATAAGGGCTTGCGATAACTTCTGACCATTCCATACCAACGCCTTAACATAAAAATATTGTAAATCAAAGACTAAAAAATTAAGACTCATTGACTATCAACTCCCACAATCTTTCCTGTATGATCAAGCGAAATGACTAAACCACAAGCAAGTATCCGCTCTATCTTAATATTAGAGTTCGGACATGAAGAAGCAATTTGAGGCTGAATCTCATCAACGTGATGACCAATAAAATGAGAACGCACAAGTGATAACAGTCTTAAAATCATGGCTCGCTGTTCACTAATAGTCATATCAACTGCATAACAATTAGCGCAAAATGCTTGTATTGGATTGTAAGAGTTATAATAGTAGAGGCGATACGCCAAATATGCATTTGACGCAATGAGAACCAATACAAGCAAAATAACGCTACGATGCAGCACTTAGTTTATTGTTCAACAATATTAAAATACGGCGGCATTTCATGAATATACGCCATGTACATCGCATCGGCCATCGTCCACAACACATCCAGTTTAAACTTCAATATATCCAACATGCGCTGTTGTTGCTCACGGGTTTGATACCAATCTAACGTAATTGCCAAACCATGTTCTACATCGCGGCGCGCTTCGGTTAAGCGTTTACGAAAATAATTATAACCGTCTAATTCTACCCACGGATAATGCGTAGGCCAATTATCTAAGCGTTGTTGATGAATTTTAGGGGCAAATAATTCCGTTAACGACGAGCTAGCGGCTTCATGCCAATCAGCACGTCTGGCAAAATTAACATAAGCATCGACCGCAAAACGCACTCCGGGTAATACATATTTTAATGACGTGACGTCTTCGCGGCTTAAGCCTACCGCAATACCTAATTGAATCCAGGCTTCAATTCCACCCGTGTCGCCGGGATGACCGTCATGATCTAAAATACGTTGTATCCATTTAGCACGCGTTTCTCTATCAGGGCAATTCGCCAGAATATTCGCATCTTTAATAGGAATGCTAACTTGATAATAAAAGCGATTAGCCACCCAGCCTTGAATCTGCGCTTTAGTCAATTTACCTTCATTCATCAACAGATGGTACGGATGATGAATATGGTAATACTTTTCCATCGCCCACAATTGCGCTTCAAATTGTTCCCGAGTCCACGGGGTGTTGTCAGAAGGGGTCATGATAATTCCTGAGTTGTTTATTAAAAAATGACATCTTCGTAGATGTCTGCTAGGCTAAGAATCGCGTGGTGCGTACCGCGTGCCGCTATACCATTAGCAGCGCGCTGAAAATAATCGGCTTGATTCGCATGGAATACGATTATGCCTTTCCCCTGCACCAGCCATTGCATAGCCATCGACATACTCGTGTTTATGCTCGCTTTCTGTCTCCATAATTAAATAATCGAGCTCTGTAACATAGCGCGTCTGTGCTAATACGCTCATGGTTGACCTCTATAAATCGATTTCCATGCCATCGTAAGCGACTTCAATGCCGCACTGCGTAAGTTGCTTAAACGGCTCGGAATCTTCGTCTAAGATAGGATTGGTGTTATTGATATGGATCAATATCTTGCGTTTATCGCCTAAACTATTTAACACACTCATCATGCCATCATCGCCCGATTGCGGTAAATGGCCAATTTCCCGGGCATGTTTATGGCTAATTCCTTGTGCCACCATTTCATCATCGATCCAAAACGTGCCATCGACTAAGACACAATCAGCAGCCTGCATCGCAGCCAGCACATGCGGCTCAATTTCACCTAATCCAGGCGAGTAAAACGCTTTTTTGCCAGTAGAGATTTGCTCAATAATCACGCCGATATTGTCACCTTCGTGCGGGTCGTAGCGGTGTGGTGAATACGGTGGCGCTTTGCTCAATAAAGCTTGGCTATAAAAACGTAAATCCTCGATACCAGGAATAGTAAAGCTGCTACCATCGGTGGGTATCGTATGCTGATTCACGCCACAATAATGCGTTAGCATGTTAAAGATAGGAAAGCCTGTGCTCAAATCCTGCTTAACCATTTCGGTACAGTATATTTCTAACGGCTTACCTTCGCGTAGCATTAACAAACCGGTACTATGGTCAATTTGACTATCGATTAATAAAATTGCTTTAATGCCGGTATCGCGAATGCCATTTTTAGGCTGAATAGCCGGAAATGCTTCTAGTTGCGCGCGTATATCAGGCGACACATTAAATAGCAACCAATTGGTATTATCGGTGCTAACGGCTATCGACGATTGGGTACGCGGCTTGCCATTCATCGCATGGCGTCGAATTCTGGCGCAATTATGGCAATTACAATTCCATTGCGGAAAACCACCGCCTGCGCCTGCGCCTAAGACTCTTATTTTCATTGATACGACCTGTTGGTAAAACGTTTTATGATACGAGATTGGCTTTTTTCAGGCAAAAAAAAGGGGTTCTTGCGAACCCCTTTTTATGCCAACCGTTTAGATTAACGGTTGTAGATGTACATTGTCACTTCAAAACCGAAACGTAAATCAGTGTAGCTTGGTGTTTCCCATTTCATAAGTATAACCTCCAATTTAATTTTAAATATATGCTAGCTTGATCAAGTAAGCCGGCTCGAAGTATACGACGAACGCTATGTTTTAGCAACTATTGCCATTAGCAAAGCTCGTATAGCTAAAAATATAAAAACTATTATTAATCATAGACTAACGATAAAATTTTATCTTCAAGAACACGTCTTTGCCAAGAAATTTAACTGAGACAAAACAAGTTAATGATTCAAGAGCTTTTTTAAAAGGTCTACGCGACCGGTTAACCTTGGAGCGCTGGCTGTCCGTTGTTTAGTCTTAGCGGGATTGCCATTAGGCTAGCCAATGGTAAAATCCGGAACACTTGCCATGACAACGTGCGCATAATTAAAACAAGGCCATACGACGGCACATCAACCCTATAACTATTCAGGTTTACACCATGTTACAAAAAACGGCTATTACTCAAACCAATATTCACGATTTAATGGCGAAACGCTGGAGTCCACGCGCTTTTGCCGCTGATAAACCGGTTTCTGATTCAGAGCTACTGGCATTATTTGAAGCCGCTCGCTGGTCGCCTTCGTGCTTTAATGACCAGCCGTGGCGTTTTATTATGTGCAATAAATTCGATGATGACAGGGCTTGGCAACAAGCCTTGTCTGTTATCAATGAAAAAAACCAACGCTGGGCTAAAAATGCCCCTGTGTTAATCTTGGTTACAGCAATGACGCATTTCAATCATAACGGTAGCCCTAACCGCCATGCCTTATATGATACTGGAGCAGCCTGTATGAGTTTATGCTTACAAGCTGCTGCACTAGGACTTTCAACTCATCAAATGGGCGGCTTTAGTATCGAACAAGCTATCTCAGTATTTAACTTACCTGAACAATGCCAACCCATTAGCATGTTAGCGTTAGGCTACCAAGCCGATGCCAGTCTACTAGATGACGATTTCCAAGCCAGCGAACTCGCACCTCGTAGCCGCCAAGCCTTAAACGCTCAAGTCTTTGCTAAACATTGGCAGCAACCGGCTTTCGATTAAGCGTCAACGATTACCGCAGGCCAGTAACTCCGAGTATAATCGCGCCTCACTTACTTTCGATTCATCGCTAACAGGTCTTAACACCATGACTATTAAAGACTACATGCACGATTTAGGCGTACAGGCAAAGACAGCCGCACGCGAGCTTAGCAAAACCGAAACCCATAAAAAAAATCAAGCGCTATTAGCTATTGCTGACGCACTCAACCAAGATCGCGAGCGATTAACCGCAGAAAATCAAAAAGATTTGGTCGCCGGTAAACAAAACGGTTTAGACCCGGCTTCGCTCGATAGATTAGCATTAACCCCTAAAGCCATTAACGCGATGATAGCCGGTTTAGAACAAGTCGCAGCTTTACCTGATCCAGTTGGAGAGATGACGGGGTTTAGTTACAGGCCTAGCGGCATTCAAGTCGGGCAAATGCGCGTTCCTCTCGGCGTTATTGGTATTATTTATGAATCCAGACCTAACGTCACTGTCGATGCCGCCGCATTATGCTTAAAATCCGGTAATGCCTGTATTTTACGCGGCGGCTCAGAAGCGATTTATTCTAACCAAGCCATAGCTACATGCATTACCAAAGGTTTAATGGCCGCAAACCTGCCAACTAGCACGGTACAAATTGTCGCGACACCCGATAGAGCCGCAGTCGGTGAATTAATCACGATGAACCGCTATGTCGATGTTATCGTTCCTAGAGGCGGAAAAAGCCTAATCGAACGCATTAGCAACGAAGCAACCATACCCGTCATCAAGCATTTAGACGGTATTTGCCATGTTTATATCGATGAACACGCCGATATTACCAAAGCCATTAACATTGCTGACAACGCTAAAACCCACCGTTACGGCGTATGCAACGCTATGGAGACTTTATTAGTCGCTGAAGCCATTGCGCCGAAAGTCCTGCCCGAACTCGCTAAGATATATTTAACTAAAGGCGTGGAATTACGCGGTTGTTTAAAAAGCTGTTCATTAATCCCACAATGCCTACGCGCAACTGAAGCCGATTGGCATACGGAATATTTAGCGCCTATTTTATCGATACATATCGTCGAAAATTTAGACCAAGCGATTAACCATATTAACGAATACGGCTCGCAACATACCGATGCTATTGTCACAGAAAACTATACCGCAGCTAGACGGTTTTTACGTGAAGTCGATTCAAGTTCGGTCATGGTCAATGCCTCCACCCGTTTTGCTGATGGTTTTGAATACGGCTTAGGCGCAGAAATCGGCATTAGCACCGATAAATTGCATGCGCGCGGCCCGGTTGGCTTAACAGGATTAACATCGTTAAAATTCATTGTGTTAGGCGATGGCCATATCCGCCAATAACGCCACAGCGATTGGCATCATGGGCGGCACGTTTGACCCCGTACATTACGGGCATTTGCGTGCTGCCTTAGAAGTCACAGAGCTATTTGAATTAGCCGAGCTAAGACTCATCCCTTGTGCCAGGCCTTCCCATAGAAATCAACCGCAAACACCAGCAAACATGCGCGCTGACATGCTCGCGTTGGCGATTAAGCGCTATTCGAACTTAAAACTCGATACACGAGAAATACATAGACCGGGCAAATCGTATACGGTCGATACCTTAGTCTCGTTGCGAGAAGAATTACCAGAGCACCCCTTGTTACTCTTTATTGGCAGCGATGCGTTTAATCAACTAGCTAGCTGGTATCAATGGCAACGTCTCTTTGACTATGCGCATATTATCGTGCTAGCTAGGCCTAGCACCGAATTACCGACGCTAAACTCATTTTGTCAACAACGCTTAGTTCAACAACGCACTGAATTAAACCAACACTTAGCAGGGTTACTGTATTTACAAACGATTACCCAACTAGACATTTCCGCAACAGCGATTCGGCAGCTAATCGCCCAAGGTAAAAATCCAGGTTTTTTATTACCCGATGCTGTCATAGAATACATACATCAACATCAGCTCTATCAATCCCAATAACATACGCCAGCATTGGCAGCTCAGGAACTTATGCAAGCAGAAGAATTAGTAACACTTGTGCAACACGTCTTAGACGAACACAAAGGCAATTACATCACTATCTTAGATGTCAGAGAAAAAACCAGTATTACCGACTATATGGTCTTAGTCACGGGCACATCGACTCGGCACTTAAAAGCCTTATGCGATTACGTCACCGAAAAAGCCAAAGAACAAGGTCTAAAACCGCTAGGCGTAGAAGGCGACATGAACTCAGATTGGGTATTACTCGATTTAGGCGATGTGATTGTCCACGCGATGACAGCACAAGCACGCGCCTTTTACCAATTAGAAAAGCTATGGTCGGTTGATCAACCGGTAGCTAGCAGTTTTGCCATTGTTTAGCCATCTAAAATAATAAGTTATAAAACAAAATGATTACCCATCAGTTAAGCAAAAACCAGAGCACGTCTCGCAGTCGTCGTTCTGGTTTAACGGTCGCATTACTACGTCCACAGCCAGTAACCTTTGAATTAAACGATACGACTGAAGTAAAACGACTTTAGGCGTTTTACCCGCTCAGCCCGCCGCAATCAGGCACTGAAGCCGTTGCACTCTGGCGTAGCTTAATGACAGTGAACTACAGCCCGCCACCGCATTCACCAGCACATTAAAAAATGCATTCAAAACACAGCTAAATTCATGCGGTACGGTTATAATGGCGTACTTGCGCAGAGACGTTCGACAAGCGGTCATGTGCAGGCTAACCCAGGCACTTATCAACAAACTGTAAGCGATGAAGCAAAACTTAAAACAATAATTACAGCGACTTACAGACAGACACTTAACCTTTCAACCCTAACCATTAATCACGAGAAAATACTATGTCAAATTTTCCAATCGACTTAAACGCTTATCAACGTATTACGTTAGATCCTAGCGTACCGACGTTGACCGCTGAGCAAAAAGCCGCATTGCAAGCTAACATTCAATTATGCCGCGATGCGATTGTCTTCTTCACATCGACTGGTGCAGCGCGTGGCGTAGGTGGTCATACCGGTGGTCCTTATGACACCGTACCTGAAGTCATGATTTTAGACGCTTTATTCCGTGGCTCAGAAAGCTTCGTCCCAACCTTCTTTGACGAAGCCGGACACCGTGTTGCTACACAATACTTAATGTCAGTCTTAAACGGCGACATGCCCGCCGAAAAATTAACCCAATACCGCGCCGCGCATTCACATTTGCCCGGTCACCCAGAATTAGGCTTTACACCTGGCGTAAAATTCAGCTCAGGTCGTTTAGGCCACATGTGGCCGTATGTTAACGGTGTGGCAATGGCTAACCCAAGCAAAACCGTATTCTGCTTAGGTTCAGACGGCTCACAACAAGAAGGTGATGATGCCGAAGCAGCACGTTTAGCGGTTGCCCAAGGCTTAAACGTTAAATTGATTATCGATGACAATGACGTCACCATTGCAGGTCATCCATCGCACTACCTGAAAGGTTGCTCAACAGCAAAAACCTTGGCAGGCCAAGGACTTACTGTCTTAGAAGGCGACGGCGAAGATTTAGACAGCTTGTATGCAAACATCTGCAAAGCCATTAACACACCAGGCCCAGTTGCGGTTATCAACCACCGTAAAATGTGCCCAGGTATCGTTGGCTTAGAAGGCTCAACCCACGGTCATGACGTTGTATCAGTGAAAGTAGCGTTGGAATATTTAGAAACGCGCGGTCACACAGCGGCAGTTGACTTTTTAAAAGGCGTGGTCGCCCCAAAAATGACCGACACCTTCTTAGGTTCAGACAATGCAAAATGGGATGCCAACCGTAACGTCTTCGGCGATGCCGTCGTAGAAGTCATGAAAGGCATGTCTGAAGCTGAACGCATCGAAAAAGTCCGTGTGATTGATTCTGACTTGGCTGGCTCATGCGGCTTGCACAAAATCCAAACAGCATTCCCAGAAACCTTCATTTCATCAGGCATCATGGAGCGCGGTAACTTCTCCGCTGCCGCTGGTTTTGGTATGGAAGCAGGCAAACAAGGTATCTTCGGTACGTTCGCCGCCTTCTTGGAAATGTTGATGTCAGAAATCACGATGGCGCGTTTGAACAACTCCAACGTGTTAAGCCATTTCTCACATTCAGGTATCGACGACATGGCGGACAACACCTGCCATTTCGGCTTAAACAACTTCTTTGCCGACAATGGCCTAGATGATGCTTACGCCACTAACCTGTATTTCCCTGCTGATCCAAACCAAATGAAAGCAGTGGTTAAAAAGGTCTTCTTTGATCCAGGCCTGCGTTTTGTGTTCTCAACTCGTTCTAAAGTGCCTGCCATTTTGAACGAAAAAGGCGAAGAATTCTTCGGCGGCGATTACACCTTTGTGCCAGGTAAAGACGAAGTCATTCGTGAAGGTACTGCGGGCTATGTTATCGCCTTTGGTGAAACCTTATACCGTGCGCTAGACGCAGTAGAACGTTTAAAAGCCGAAGGCATTGATGTGGGATTAATCAACAAACCACACCTGAACGTTATTGACGAAGACATGTTACAAAAAGTCGGCAAATCTCCATTAGTGTTAGTTGCAGAATCGTTCAACCGCAAAACCGGTTTGGGCAGCCGTTACGGCACATGGTTGTTGGAACGTGGCTTAACACCAAAATTTGCCCACATTGCAACCCACAAAGAAGGCTGTGGCGGTTTGTGGGAACAATTCCCACACCAAGGCATTGATCCAAATGGCATTATGGCGAAAGTGAAAGCTATGCTTGCATAAGCAGCAACCTAGCTTGCAGTAACAAAAAAGGGTACAGTGATGTACCCTTTTTTAATGGCTAGCATTTTTGGAGATAACTGACATGCAAGATATTCATCTCACTCTGAATGACCCACAGTTAGAACAATCCCTATTGCGCTTGGCAACACAACAACAGCAAAACTTGCCGGAGTTTGTCCTTGGCATCCTATCCCGTTATGTCACTGAAACCGAGCAAACCGAAGCATTAAATATCTCAACGCTCGACCCATTCGAGCATTCGCAAGCCCCCACCGAGAAATTCCAGCCACCAGAAAACAGTACCGATTTAGTGTTTGCACATATAGACGATAGCCTTAATTTTGCCAAACAACTAAGACAACAGGCTTGGCAACGCCATGAATAAACGGATGCTTTGCGACACTTGCATTTTGATTGACTTTGTAAACGGGCGCAGTCGACAACTTGTGGATTTGCATAGCCATAATATCCAGCTCTTCATCAGTCCCATCATTGAATTGGAGCTGCTTCAAGGCGCACGCAATAAAGCAGAAATGCTAAAGCTGGAAAAAATACTGGCGATGTTCCGTCACCTAGAAATGCCCCCGGAAGTTTTCAACTTGGCACGGCAACTGATTAGGCAATATTCGCTTTCTTATGGTTTACGTCTAGCCGATGCCTTGATTGCTGCAACCGCTTTGGTTTATGGGCTTGAACTGCTTACGATCAACCAAAAAGATTTTCGGTTTGTTCCTGAGTTAGTTTTATATGCTGGATAAAGCCATGTATCTGTCTCTTATACACATCTG
>CAWUNX010000004.1:0-27460 GCA_963923905.1 uncultured Methylocucumis sp. | reverse complement strand
GTTATTGGCTCAAATTGCACAAAATTCTTCGATGCTTGAAGCCACTCAACAAATGAGTAGACTCGTTGAGGAAATTCGTAATGACGCCTTGTCGTTACGAATGGTTTATATCGGCGAGACATTCGGACGCTTTAAACGTGTTGTGCGTGATGTATCTAGCGAATTAGGTAAAAAAGTCGAGTTAGAAATCATTGGCGCCGAGACAGAACTAGATAAATCGGTGGTTGAAAAAATAGCTGATCCGTTAATGCATTTAGTGCGTAATTCGCTGGATCATGGCATAGAGTCGCCGGATATGCGCAGTTCAATGGGAAAACTACCTACCGCAAAAATTTGTTTATCAGCTCATCATGATTCGGGGCATGTTGTTATACGCGTCATCGATGATGGGCGCGGCATAGATGGTGAAAAATTAGTTGCAAAAGCACGTGAGCGCGGTCTAATTTCAATGAATCAACAGTTTACCGAGCAAGAAAAACTCAATTTAATTTTCTTACCAGGCTTTTCTACCGCTGAAGTGGTAACTAACTTATCGGGGCGAGGCGTGGGAATGGACGTGGTAAAGAAAAATATTGAAGCGTTACGTGGTCAAGTCGTGCTTAAAAGTACCGTCGGTGTGGGTACGACTATAGAAATCCAGTTACCTCTTACGTTGGCCATTATTGATGGATTTTTAGTTAAAGTCGGTATGTATACTTATGTGATTCCACTACAAGCTGTTGTTGAGTGTGTCGATGCGGATAATAGTAAACTGCTAAAACATAATCGGTGGTCAGGTAATTTTGATTTGCGCGGTGATGTTTTGCCGTTTCTTGAGTTGCAAGAGATTTTTGCGATTGCCAATGACATTCCAGAGCGGCGTAGCATCGTTGTTGTTAAAAATAATGACAGCTTAATAGGATTGCTGGTTGACCAGTTACAAGGTGAATATCAAACCGTGATTAAGCCCTTAGGTAAGCTATTTAAAAATCTGCGCGGCGTTTGTGGCTCTACCGTATTAGGTTCTGGCGAAGTTGCATTAATCCTTGATGTGCCTGCTTTAGTGAAGGTTGCAACAGAAAAAGAGCATGAGCACAACGCGACTGTAGTCGATAGACAAGCGTTGATACATACAAATCAATAAAGGCGAATGTTAGGAGATGACAATGAATCAAATGAAAAATTCTTGGTTTGATCAAGTGTTAGGGCGTTCTGAAAAATTACAGCAAGCCGCTAGGTTTGAGGATATGCAAGGCCAAATCGCGGCGGTTAATCGGTCTCAAGCGGTGATTGAGTTTACTATGGATGGCAAAGTCATTGCGGCTAATGATAATTTTTTAACGACAATGGGATATAAACTAGACGAAATACAAGGTCGGCACCATAGCATGTTCGTCGATGCGTCTTATCGCGACAGTATAGAGTATCGTATGTTTTGGGATAAATTAGGCCGTGGTGATTATGATGCTGGGCAATATAAGCGTATTACCAAAGGGGGCAGTGAGGCATGGTTGCAGGCCTCTTACAACCCTATTCTTAATCGCGACGGTAAACCATTCAAGGTTGTCAAATATGCGACTGACATTACCCGGCAAAAACAACAAGAAATTGCGGCACAACAGGAAATTACTACCATTGTTACGCAAGCGATTCTGGGTGATTTCTCTCGCCGTATGAATAGCGAAGGTAAAACAGGTTTCTTAAAGCAATTAAGCGAGAGCATGAACCAACTGACTGAAATGACAGAACAGGGTTTAGGTGATGTCGTTAGGGTGTTAAGCGCGATAGCATCAGGTGATTTAACGCAGCGTATTGATAAAGACTATGCCGGTGTGTTTGGGCAATTGAAAACTGACTGTAATGCAGCATGTGAAAAATTAGCGTCGATTATTAATGATGTACGCAATGCCGCCGATGCGCTTAATTCTGCTTCAGGGCAGGTTAGTTCGACGGCGCAGAGTTTATCGCAATCGGCGTCTGAACAAGCAAATGGGGTTGAACGAACCACCAGCTCAGTACAGGAAATGTCGAGTTCGGTGGCGCAAAACACAGAAAACGCGAAAGTGACCGATACGATGGCATCTCGCTCGGCGCAAGAAGCTGTGCAAGGAGGCGATGCGGTTAGTCAAACAGTGACGGCAATGAAACAAATAGCCGGTAAAATTGGTATTGTTGATGACATCGCTTATCAGACTAACTTATTAGCATTGAATGCCGCTATTGAAGCCGCACGTGCCGGTGAGCATGGTAAAGGTTTTGCAGTGGTTGCAACCGAGGTGCGTAAGCTAGCTGAGCGCAGTCAAGTTGCGGCTAAGGAAATCGGCGAGCTAGCCGGTAATAGTGTTACAGTCGCTGAGCAAGCAGGAAAACTACTTGCTGAGATGATTCCTTCGATTCGCAAGACATCTGACTTAGTACAAGAAATCGCCGCAGCGTCTCAAGAACAATCACTGGGTTTAAATCAAATCAGTAACGCGATGACGCAATTAAATTTAGTTACTCAGCATAATGCGTCGGCATCCGAGGAATTGGCCGCTACGGCTGAAGAAATGTCAGGTCAAGCAGAGCAGCTGCAAACATTAATGGAGTTTTTCTTGTTGTCCGATAATAATCGAGCCTTAGCGCGTGATACGTCTAAATTACCTTCCCATTATGCGAAAGCATTGCCAGCCAGAGCTGGGCTGCGGCAATCTCCCACACAGATTGATGAATCGCTGTTTAAGAAGTTTTGAGATAGCCGCTTATGGATGCCCAAACTTTTCATGATAGTTCGATGCCGACTTTGGATGATAAACAAGTCAATGAAGAAAGTGCGTTACAATTTCTTATTTTCAGCTTGAATGATGCGTTGTTTGGCGTAAATTTAATGCTAGTAAAAGAAATCAGCCAATACGGTATTGTGACTATGGTACCTCTTATGCCAAGTTATATAAAGGGCGTCATTAATTTACGGGGCTCGGTGATACCGATTATTGATTTATCAGCTCGTTTCAGTCATGGAATTACAGCTGTTAATAAGCGTAGCTGTATTGTTATTTTGGATATTACTCAAGATGGCGAATCGAATGACATAGGCATCTTAGTCGATGATGTAGCTGCGGTGTTAAAAATAGAGCAAACTCAAATCGAGTCCGCCCCTGCTTTTGGTGCAAGCGTGCGTAGCGAATTCATCGCTGGCATCAGTAAATTTAATGAGCGTTTTGTCGTTTTGTTAGATATTGCCAAGACATTGCCGCTTGATGATTTAGCGGATATATAGAAGTGCGCTAGGTGATTTTAAAGTCAAAGCGTTAATATTAAATACACTACAATAGCTGTGTTATTTTTTAACATTTTTCATAGATTGTAAGCGACCGCTAGCTTAGGCTATTTCCTGCGATGAACATACCCGATTTGCAGGTCTTTTTACCCAGTTTCTGGGTTGTGAAGGGTTTCATAGCCCGCTATGCGCACCTTTTTACGTCTTAACTGGACAAAATCCTGAGCCATTCGAGTATATTCATTCTTGGAAATAGCCTAATCAGATGGAATTTAACGATATTAGCGACCGTGAATATGCGGTAATTCGGGAGTTGCTGTATAGCCACACCGGTATTTCCTTAGGGCCTGGCAAAAAAACATTGGTTATAAGTCGCTTATTTAAGCGTTTGCAAGCTTATGAACTCAGTTCGTTTGGCGAGTATTTTGCGGCGTTGAAGGCTGAGCGCTTTCCAGGTGAATTAGAACTTGCTATTGACTTATTGACGACCAATGAAACCTATTTTTTTAGAGAACCGCATCACTTTGACTTGCTAAAAAAGCTAGCCGAGGGTTCGCCTAAAACCTCCTCTTTTCGCGTTTGGAGTGCTGCCTGTTCTAGTGGCGAGGAGGCGTATAGTATTGGGATAATGCTACAAGAAATAAGACGTATGAGCTTTAAGCTGGATTGGGAAGTGCGAGCGTCTGATATTAGTCAGCAAATGCTAGAGCAGGCCAACTCTGGTTTGTATGACATAGAGCGTAGCGAAACGATTCAAGAAGATTTATTAAAGCGGTATTTTTTAAAAGGTACGGGGCGTTATGAGGGGTTGATGTTAGTCGCTCGGACATTGCGCGATAATATACAGTTTGCTCGAATTAATTTAATACAGCCTTTGCCTGAGTTAGTCCCTTTTGATGTCATATTTTTGCGCAACGTTTTAATTTATTTCGATACCCTCACTAAACGCCGAGTAGTTGGCCAAATCCTGACAAAATTAAAACCAGATGGCGTATTATTTGTCGGTAGCGCAGAAAGTTTGGGTGGTGTGATTCCGGGGTTGGTTAATATAGGGCCGGGTGTGTATCGCCAAGACAGGCGTAAATGAAGCATTAGGATAGATAGATGATAAAAGTATTAATCGTGGACGACTCAGCGGTTGTTCGGCAGGTATTGTCGTCAATATTAAGCAAAGACCCGCAGATAAAAGTGATTGCCACAGCCAATGACCCTATTATTGCAAAAGATAAAATGGCGCAGGAATGGCCTGATGTCATTGTGTTAGATGTAGAAATGCCGCGTATGGATGGTATTACTTTTTTAAAGTTGATAATGGCAGAACATCCTACTCCGGTGGTTATTTGTTCGTCATTAACGGCACAAGGTGCTGAAACAACGTTGCAGGCAATGGCGGCAGGAGCGGTTTGTTATGTAACTAAACCCACGCTTGGTTTAAAAGGTTTTTTAGAAGATTCTGCGAAAGAGTTCATTAATACTGTGCGCACCGCTGCGCTGGCTAAGCCTAAGCGGTGGGTTGCTACAGGGCAGCCCGCTAAGCCTAGTTTAACAAGTGTCGCTTCAGCGCCGATAGCAGCGCTTGCTCAGACCACTGAGAAAATCATCGCTATAGGAACATCGACGGGTGGGACTCAAGCATTAGAAGTCGTGTTGACGGCATTACCTAGGGTCTCTCCGGGTATTTTAGTGGTGCAACACATGCCGGAAAAGTTTACGGCATCATTTGCTGAGCGCTTAAATCGTTTATGTGCAGTTGAAGTGCGTGAGGCAAAAGAAGGTGACCGAGTGATTCCTGGGACGGTGTTAATCGCACCGGGTGGTTTGCACATGCGCTTAAATCGTAGCGGTGCGTATTATTATGCGAACGTTTTTGACGGACCACCGGTGAATCGTCATAAGCCTTCGGTTGATGTCTTATTTAAATCGGTTGCGCAGTTTGCCGGTAAAAATGCCTTAGGCATTATTATGACCGGAATGGGTGATGATGGTGCGCGCGGTTTACGCGAGATGCATGAGGTCGGTGCGCGAACTGTAGCACAAGATGAAGCCAGTTGTGTGGTGTTTGGGATGCCTAAAGAAGCGATTAAACTGGGTGCTGTTGATGCCGAACTGCCATTAACATTAATAGCGGATGAGATTATTCGCTACACTCGATAGTCAGGTTTTGCTTGTGCTGGCATGGGTTGCCGTTACGCGTTTGTTTTTGTGGTGTGTCCTACCGATGACGTGACTGGCATCCTTGATTGTGAAAAACTACAGCTTGCTACGCATAAGCTTTCTTCCATTTGTTTATTAAACAACTTCGACGGGTTATTTGCCATTTGTTATAATGCCTGGCTATGTGCGTTCTTGCTATCAACTTGAAGCTTTTTTCTTGTATTAAAAACATAGCGAAAACAGCTTTCAAGTTTTGGTTAAAGACTTAATAAGCGCGTACGATAAATTACTAGCAGCACAGCCTATAAGGCGGTCTTGGCGGTAACTTATGAAACTAGGATTGATGTTTGAAGGCTAAATGACTAACTTCGCTAAAGAAATTATTTCGGTAAATCTCGAAGACGAGATGAAGCAATCGTATCTCGCTTATGCGATGAGCGTTATCGTTGACCGAGCCTTGCCCGATGTCAGAGATGGATTGAAGCCCGTACACCGGCGCGTCTTATACGGCATGAGCGAAGCCGGTAACGATTGGAACAAACCTTATAAGAAATCAGCACGTATTGTCGGAGATGTGATGGGTAAATACCATCCACACGGTAATATGGCGATTTACGATACGATGGTGCGCATGGCGCAGCCATTCTCGTTGCGTTATATGCTAATTGACGGGCAAGGCAATTTTGGTTCTGTAGACGGTGACCCACCAGCTGCCGACCGTTACACAGAGGTGCGTTTAGCTAAAATTTCTCATGAGTTATTGGCCGATTTGGAAAAAGATACGGTCGATTTTATTCCTAACTACGACGATTCAGAAGTTGAACCTCAAGTCTTGCCAACACGAGTGCCAGCATTATTAATGAATGGCTCTTCTGGCATTGCGGTCGGTATGGCGACCAACATCCCGCCGCATAATTTAGGCGAAGTCATTAATGCTTGCTTAGCGTTGTGCGATAACCCAGCGTTAACGATTCCCCAGTTAATGCAGTATATTCCAGGGCCTGACTTTCCAACGGCAGCGATTATTAACGGCGCTTCTGGTATTTATAAAGCCTATGCGACAGGACGCGGTAAAATTTATATCCGTGCTCGTTGCCACTTCGAGAATATCGGTGATAGCAGTCGGCAAGCCATTATTGCTACTGAATTGCCTTATCAAGTTAATAAAGCGACGTTGCAGATAAAGATTGCTGAATTGGTTAAAGAAGGCAAGCTTGAGGGTATTTCGGCGATTCGTGACGAGTCAGACAAAGAAGGTATGCGTTTAGTCATAGAATTAAAACGCGGTGAAGTGCCTGATGTTGTGCTGAATAATTTGTATAAGCAAACGCAATTTGAGTCAGTGTTCGGTATTAACATGGTCGCGCTGCAAAATGGCAGACCTCACTGCATGAATCTTAAAGAGATTATCAGTGCGTTTATTGATCATAGACGTGTTTGCGTCACGCGCAGGACATTGTTTTTATTGAGAAAAGCGCGTGAGCGTACCCATATATTAGAAGGCTTAGCGATTGCGTTGGCCAATATCGACGCAATGATTGCTTTGATTAAAGCGTCAGCAAGTCGAGAGCAAGCTAAGGATGCATTATTAGCTCAGGCTTGGGAAGCAGGTTTGGTGAAGGCGTTACTTGACCGGGCTGATGCTGACCGTTCTAGGCCTGAGGGGTTAGCCGCTGAGCTAGGTTTGCATAATGGCTTGTATCAATTGTCTGAAATCCAAGCGAAAGCGATTTTAGATTTACGTTTACACAGCTTAACTGGTTTAGAGCAGGATAAAATCGTTGACGAATATAAAGCCTTGTTAGCTGAAATTGACGGTTATTTGCACATCTTATCCAGTGAGCAACGTTTGCTGGAAATTATTCGTGAAGAATTAGTGGCCATTCGCGATGAATACGGCGATGCAAGGCGCACTGAAATCGTACAAGACCAACAAGACTTAACCGATAGCGATTTAATTACCGAAGAAGATTTAGTAGTGACGGTATCGCATGAAGGTTATGTTAAAGCGCAGCCATTAAGTGATTACAAAGCGCAAAAACGTGGTGGTCGTGGCAAGTCGGCGACCGCCATGAAAGAAACCGATTTTATCGATAAGCTTATCGTCGCCAACACTCACGACACGATTTTATGCTTTTCGTCCTTAGGTAAAGTTTACGGCTTAAAAGTCTATCAACTGCCGGTAGCTAGCCGTACTGCGCGTGGCAAGCCGTTTGTGAATCTGTTGCCATTAGAAGCGAATGAAAAAATTAATGCTCTATTGCCGATACGTGAATTTAGCGAAAACAAATTTATCTTTATGGCGACTTCTGCCGGCACGGTGAAAAAAACACCGTTAACCGAGTTTGAGCGTCAACCTAGTAACGGCAAGTTGGCTATCAATTTACGTGATGGTGATAGTTTAGTGGGCGTGGCAGTGACCGATGGTCAGCAAAATGTTTTATTGTGTTGCAGCGCGGGTAAGGCGGTTTGCTTTAATGAAGCCGATGTGCTTTCAGTCGGCAGGACGGCTGCTGGTGTGCGCGGTATGCGCTTACAACAACAGCATAAAGTCATTTCGCTGATTATTGCGACTGAAGGTATGGTGTTAAGTATTACTGAAAACGGTTTTGGTAAGCGCACAAAATTAGAAGAGTTCACGTGTCATAAACGCGGTGGTCAAGGCTTAATCGCGATACAAACCTCGCAACGTAACGGTTCGGTAGTAGGGGCCGTGTTAGTCAATGAGCATGATGAAATTATGTTGATTACTGATGGCGGCACTTTAGTTAGAACGCCTGTTGATGGTATTTCAGTCGTTGGCAGAAATGCCCAAGGCGTAAAGATTATCCGCTTAGACAATAATGAAAAAGTGATAGGCGTTGACCGTATTGCAGGACTGGCAGGGGTTGACGATACCAATAATGATGATGAAGAAATCAATGACTTGGCTAGTGATGCCGAGCCAGATGCTCAGACGCTAGAAGAAGGAGAAGAATAACAATGTCAAGAGTTTATAATTTCAGCGCGGGTCCCTCTATGCTGCCCGAAGCGGTACTAGTGCAAGCGCGTGAAGAAATGTTGGAATGGCGCGATAGCGGCATGTCTGTTATGGAAATGAGTCATAGAGGCAAAGCATTTGCGAGTATTGCTGAACAATTAGAAGCTGACTTGCGTGAGTTAATGGGAATTCCTAGCAACTACAAGGTATTGTTCTTACAAGGCGGCGCGACGGCGCAATTCTCATTTATTCCCCAAAATCTATTAAACGGCAAAACTAAAGCCTGTTATATCAAAACTGGCGCGTGGTCGGAAAAAGCCGTCAGCGATGCTAAAAACTTTTGTGAAGTCGTATTAACCGCAAGTTCAGAAGCCGATAACTATACCTCGATTCCTGATAGGGCTGATTGGATTATCGATGCCGATGCTGCGTATCTACATTACACGTCCAATGAAACTATACACGGTGTGGAGTTTCAAGGCATACCCGATAGCCAAGGTTTGGATTTAGTCTCGGATATGTCATCTAATATTTTGTCGCGTCCCATTGATGTAAGCCAATTTGGTTTGATATATGCCGGTAGCCAGAAAAACATGGGACCTTCTGGCGTAACGGTAGTCATTGTTAGAGACGATTTAATCGGTCATGCGCCTAAGTCTACGCCATCGGTATTTAATTATGCCGAGCAAGCGAAAAATCAATCGATGTTAAACACGCCAGCAACTTATAACTGGTATTTACTCGGTCTAGTGCTG
This sequence comes from uncultured Methylocucumis sp., assembly GCA_963923905.1. Lineage (GTDB taxonomy): Bacteria > Pseudomonadota > Gammaproteobacteria > Methylococcales > Methylomonadaceae > Methylovulum. The sequence continues at coordinate 18,333 of CAWUNX010000004.1, read as the reverse complement.
TCGTGGTTAAAACAACAAGGTGGGATAGCCGGGATAGAGCAGCATAACAAGACTAAAGCGGCAAAGTTATATCAGGCGATAGATCAGTCAGCGCTATACCGTAATCCAGTCGTACCCGAGTATCGCTCACGCATGAATATTCCGTTTGTGTTAGCTAATAGCGAATTGGATAAAGCGTTTTTAAGTGCTGCCGAAGCCAATGGTTTAATGGAGTTAAAAGGTCACCGTTCGGTAGGTGGGATGCGCGCCAGTATTTATAATGCGATGCCAGAGGCGGGTGTGGATGCGTTAATTGCGTTCATGGCCGAGTTTGAACGCACTCATTAAGTGTTAGAGAAAGACCATGACGGCCATTATCCCGCTCGCAGACTTAAGGCAAAAAATTGATGCAATCGATGCAGAACTGCTGCGCCTATTGAATGAACGGGCATTGTGCGCACTCGATGTCGCTAAGACCAAGATTGCGCAAGGCGAGCAAGGCTGTTTTTATCGGCCTGACCGCGAGTCATTGGTGTTAAGACGCATTCAAGAGCTTAATCAAGGGCCGTTATCGGCGACTGCGGTAACGTTATTATTTAGAGAAGTGATGTCGGCGTGTTTAGCGCTGGAAAAGCCTTTAGAAGTTGCTTTTTTAGGGCCTGAAGGCACGTTTACCCAGCAAGCCGCATTTAAGCATTTCGGCCATGCCGTGCAAACGATTCCGCTAGCAACGATTAGCGAGATTTTTAACCATGTTGAGACTGGGGCCTGTCAGTTTGGTGTCGTGCCGGTAGAAAACTCCAGTGAAGGCGTGATTAATCATACGTTAGATAATTTATTGGTCTCGGATTTAAAAATTTGTGGTGAAGTCGAAATTCGCGTACATCAAAACTTAATTGGCTTAGCTGAAAACTATGCTGATATCAACAACGTTTATTCCCATCAACAATCGTTGGCGCAATGCCGACGCTGGTTAGATAAGCATTTACCTCAGGCAGAGCGAATAGCGGTTAACAGCAATGCCGAAGCCGTTAAGTTAGTGGCAAACGATAAAAGTAAGGCCGCGATTGCGGGCATAGTGGCGGCGGAGTTATATCAGCTACCAGTTATTGCCAGAAATATCGAAGATATTGCGCATAATACCACGCGCTTTATCATCATAGGCCGACAAACATCGGCGTCTACGGGCAAGGACAAAACGTCATTAGTGTTATCTACGGGTAATAAGCCTGGGGCTTTGCATAGCGCTTTAGAGCCTTTCGCCCGATTTGGCGTGGATATGATGAATATTGAGTCCAGGCCATCACAACAAGGCTTATGGGATTATGTTTTTTTCATTGATGTGCAAGGCCATGCCGATGATGAGAATGTCGCGAGTGCATTGGCTGCTTTGCGCGATAAAGTGAATATGTTGAAGATATTAGGTTCATATCCTAAAGCGGTATATTGACTATGGCTAAAATTACTGAGTTATCGCAATTAGATTTAAATGGTTGTTATAGTTATGTCGATTACTTGACTTGGCGTTTTCATGAGGTTGCTGAGTTTATATGGGGCAAAGTCTCGTTAATGAGTCCTGCACCAAGTTTTAATCACCAAAATATTTTCAGTCATTTAATGAAAATGTATAGCAGCCAAGATAACGCTTCGCCAGTTTTATTTCCCGAGCTTATCATTCCCTTAGCAGAAATATTCGCCCGTTAATCTAAATATTATGAATGACTTGATTTATCAGCTAGCAGTCGCTGGCGTACGCCAACTTGTTCCTTATCAACCCGGCAAGCCTATTGAAGAGCTGCAACGCGAGTTAGGCTTGTCAGAAATCATTAAGCTGGCGTCTAATGAAAATCCACTAGGGCCAAGCCCTAAAGCTGTCGCCGCGATGCAGCTAGCCTTGCCAGAGTTAGCGTTATATCCCGATGGTAGTGGTTATCGGTTAAAACAAGCCTTAGCGGAAAAATATAAGGTTGCTCCTGAACAAATCACTCTGGGCAATGGCTCGAATGAGCTATTAGAGTTAGCGGCTAGAGCATTTTTAACGCCTGAGTTATCTGTAGTTTATTCTGAACATGCGTTTGCTGTTTATCCCTTAGTCACACAAGCGGTTGGCGCGACCGGTATTGCGGCGACGGCTAAAGCCTATGGTCATGATTTGACCGCGATGAGACAAGCGATTACCGATAACACACGTTTAGTTTTTATTGCTAATCCAAATAATCCAACGGGTTCGTTATTGCCTCAAACTGAGGTAAAAGCCTTTATTGCGGATTTGCCAGAAACGGTCTTATGTATTTTAGACGAGGCTTATGTTGAATTTGTCGCAAGTAATCCTGCTGACGATTCAATTCATTGGTTAGCCGAGTTTCCAAATCTAATTATTACTCGAACCTTTTCTAAGGCGTATGGTTTAGCTGGATTAAGAGTAGGTTATGGCTTATCGTCACCAGCGCTGGCAGATATTTTAAATAGAGTAAGACAGCCTTTTAATAACAATAGCTTAGCATTAGCCGCTGCCGAAGCGGCGTTAAACGATACCGAGCATTTACAACAAACAGTAGCCAATAATCGTGCCGGTATGCAGCAATTCATCGATGGCTTTAAAACCTTAGGCTTAGAGTGGCTGCCCTCCGCAGGCAATTTTATTTCGGTGGCATTAGGGCGTGAAGGCTTACCAGTGTATCAAGCGTTACTGGCCAAAGGCGTTATTGTTAGGCCAGTGGCTAATTACGGTATGCCACAGCATTTACGCATTAGCATTGGTAAGCCAGAGCAAAACGCGCGTTGTTTACAAGCGCTTGCTGACGTATTAGCAGCGTAACGCTGATCATGTTCGATAAGCTTTGCCTGATTGGTGTCGGTTTAATCGGTGGCTCGATAGCTAAAGCGGCAAAAAAGCATGGTTTGGCGCGAACAATTGTGGGTTATGGTCGCGAACAAGATAGTGCTAATTTAGCATTAGCATTAGATTTAGGGCTAATTGATGCTTTTTTTACCGATATAGCCAGCGCTGTCGCTAATGCCGATGGTGTAATTCTTGCCGCTCCAGTAGCAAGTACTGAAAGTATTTTGGCGCAATTGAAACCATTTTGGTCTGCCGCGACGTTATACTCTGATGTTGGCAGTACTAAAGTCAGCGTGATTACAGCAGCAAAAGCCGTATTTGGTCAGATGCCCAGTAATTTTATTCCTGCTCACCCGATAGCGGGCGCTGAGCAAAGCGGGGCGTTGGCTGCTGTAGACCAATTGTTTGTCAATAAGCGCTTAATCATTACGCCGACGCCGACAACTAATCACGATTTATTGCTTAAATTACAATGGTTTTGGCGGCGCTTAGGTACCATTGTGTCGTGCATGGATGCAGAACCGCATGACCAGATTTTTGCTGCGACCAGTCACTTGCCGCACGTATTGGCGTATGCCTTAGTTGACTTGTTAGGTCACAAAGACGAACAAAGTGAAATTTTTAAGTACGCTGCTGGTGGCTTTAAAGATTTTACTCGCATAGCATCTAGCGATCCAACAATGTGGACAGATATTTGTCTTGCTAATCAAGCTGCTATTTTGCCGTTAATACATGAGTTACAAGCCGAGCTTGATAAAATAGCGTTAATGCTCAATAACGGCGACCGACAACAATTATTTTCAACCTTTTCTTATGCAAACCAGGCGCGGCGACGCTTTCTTAATCAATTAGATAATTCTATGGCTAAAACAATTACATTTCATATTCAACCCGGTGGCATGTTAAAAGGCGAAACGCGCGTGCCTGGCGATAAATCCATGTCGCATCGCTCTATTATGCTAGGCTCGCTAGCGGATGGCGTTACGCATGTGACCGGTTTTTTACAAGCCGAAGACGCATTAGCAACATTACAAGCGTTTAGAGACATGGGCGTTAGAATCGATGGCCCAGAGAATGGCGAGGTAACGATTTATGGTGTTGGCAAAGATGGATTAAAACAGCCTAAAAATGAATTGTATTTAGGTAATTCGGGTACTTCTATGCGTTTATTAAGTGGTTTATTAGCGGGTCAACCATTTAACTGCGTATTAACAGGGGATAAATCCTTATCAGGCCGGCCTATGCGGCGGGTAACAGAGCCTTTAGCGCAAATGGGCGCTGATATTCAAACCACCGAGCAAGGCACTGCGCCGTTGCGCATTACGGGTAAAGCCGGGCAATTAAAAGCCATTGATTATCAAATGCCTATGGCTAGCGCGCAAGTAAAATCGTGTTTATTGCTTGCGGGTATGTATGCGCAAGGCGAAACGCGGGTGACTGAGCCAGCGCCTACTCGCGATCATACTGAACGAATGTTAGCGGGGTTTAATTATCCGGTTAAACGCGAAGGTAACACCGCTATTATTAGCGCTGAAGGCCGGTTGACGGCAATGACGATTGATGTGCCTAGCGACATCTCTTCAGCTGCGTTTTTCTTAGTCGGTGCGAGCATTGCGCCTGGTTCGGACGTCACGTTAAGGCATGTGGGAATTAATCCAACACGCACCGGTGTTATTAACATTTTGCGGTTAATGGGGGCGAATATTGAAGTTTTGAATGAACGAGAAATTGGCGGTGAGCCGGTGGCTGATTTGCGCGTGCAATACAGCCCATTAACCGGTATTAATATTCCTGAAGAATTAGTGCCGTTAGCGATTGATGAATTCCCTGTATTGTTTGTTGCTGCAGCATGTGCAACGGGCGAAACGCGTTTAAGCGGTGCGGAAGAACTGCGAGTAAAAGAATCCGATCGTATTCAAGTTATGGCGGATGGTTTGCAGTTATTAGGTGTCAATGCTGAGCCAACTCCAGACGGTATGGTGATTCAAGGTGGCGGCAGTATTGGTGGTGGTGTCGTTAATTCGCATGGCGATCATCGTATCGCGATGGCATTTTCGATTGCAGGTTTACGCGCCAGTGCGCCGATAACAGTTTTAGATTGCGCCAACGTCAATACTTCATTCCGTGAATTCAAAGATATCGCCACGCAATTAGGTTTAGGTTTAACGTGTGTTGAGGACTAAGCCGTGACGATTCCTGTTTTAACCATCGATGGCCCAAGTGGGGCAGGTAAAGGCACAGTAAGTCGGCGTATTGCTAAGCAATTAGGCTGGCATTATTTAGATAGCGGTTCAATTTATCGTGCGTTAGCCATTGCTATTCAGCTAAAAGAGATAGCTGTTGATGATGTGTCGGCTATTGTGGCTACGGCTGCAATGATGCGCTTGGCTTTTGCGTTAGATGATGAGCTTATTGTGTTATTAAACGATGAGGATATTACGGGGCAATTACCTTTAGAAGAAACGGGTAATGCGGCTTCTAAAATCGCTGTATTACCAGAAGTTAGGCAAGCCTTATTGCAAAAACAACGTGATTTCAAGCAGTTGCCTGGGTTGGTTGCGGATGGTCGAGATATGGGGACGGTGGTTTTTCCAGAAGCGAGTAAAAAAGTTTTTTTAACCGCTAGCAGTGAAAAACGCGCTGAACGTCGATATAAACAGTTGAAAGAGAAAGGAATTGATGCTAATCTTGTAAGCTTAGCAAAAGACATAGAAGAACGTGATCGTCGCGATAGGGAGCGAGCTACTGCACCTCTTAGCTTGGCAGACGATGCGCTTTTTATTGATTCTTCTGATATGACCATAGACGCCGTAATAAACACAGTGCTGCAGTTCGCTCATGAATGAGCGGCTTAGGGCTATTATTACATTTTTTAACTATTAACAGATTGGCTAGGTTTTTTCACGACTAGCTTAGGAATTTTGAAAATGAGCGAAAGCTTTGCCGCATTACTTGAAGAAAGTTTAACCAAGACCCAGATGAGTCCTGGTGCAATGTTAATGGGTACAGTGATTGATATCGAAAACGATATGGTCATTGTTAGCACCCATTCTAAATCAGAAGGTGTCATCCCTAAATGGCAATTTCTGAACAACGATGGCGAATTGGAAGTTGCTATTGGCGACGAAATTGAAGTCGCATTGGACTTGTTTGAAGATGGTTTAGGTGCGACGCTGCTTTCTCGAGATAAAGCAAAGAAAAATAAAGCTTGGTCTGAGCTTGAAACCGCATTTGAAAAAGATGCGACGATTGTTGGTCGTATCACCGGTAAAGTTCGTGGTGGCTTTACTGTGGCGGTCGGTGCATTACGTGCCTTCTTGCCAGGTTCATTAGTTGACGTCAGACCGGTTCGTGATACCAGCTTTTTGGAAAATCGCGACTTAGAATTTAAAGTTATTAAAATTGACCAAAAACGTAATAACGTTGTGTTATCGCGCCGTGCTGTTGTTGAAAAAGAATACAGTGCAGAGCGTGAAGAACTGTTGAAAACACTAGAAGAAGGTGCAATTGTTACCGGTGTGGTTAAAAACTTAACCGATTACGGCGCTTTCATAGACTTAGGTGGTATCGACGGCTTATTGCATATTACCGATATGGCTTGGCGCCGTGTTCGCCATCCATCTGAATGTGTGGAAATCGGTCAAGAAATTAAAGTTAAAGTTTTAAAATACGACAAAGACAAGAACCGCGTTTCATTAGGCATGAAACAAATGAATGAAGACCCATGGCAAAACATTGCCCGCCGCTATCCAGCTGGTACACGTGTCTTCGGTAAAGTCAATAACTTAACGGATTATGGCTGCTTCGTAGAAATTGAAGAAGGTGTAGAAGGTTTAGTACACGTTTCTGAAATGGATTGGACGAATAAAAACGTTAATCCAGCTAAGTTAGTACAATTAGGTGATGAAGTTGAAATCATGGTATTGGAAATCGATGAAGATCGTCGTCGTATTTCATTAGGCATGAAACAATGCAAGCCTAATCCGTGGGATGAGTTTGCAGCAACGCATAATAAAGGCGATAAAATTACCGGCAAAATCAAATCAATCACTGATTTCGGTATCTTCATCGGCCTTGATGGCGGTATTGATGGTTTAGTTCACATGTCTGATATTTCTTGGGCTGAAGATGGTGAAGCATCGATTCGTGACTTTAAGAAGGGTGATGAATTAGAAACCGTCATTTTAGCCGTCGATTCTGAGCGTGAGCGCATATCGTTAGGCATTAAGCAATTAGAACAAGACCCCTTCCAAAATTACTTAGCAACTCATGAAAAAGGCAGCTTAGTAAAAGGTACGATAAAAGAAGTCGATGCTAAAGGTGCTGTGGTGACATTAGCTGACTATGTTGAAGGTTATATCCGCGCTTCTGAAATTCAGCGTGATCGTGTTGAAGACGCTCGTACTTTATTGAAAGAAGGCGACACGGTTGATGCTAAATTCATAGGTGTTGATAAAAAAAGCAAGACTATTTCGTTGTCTATCAAAGCAAAAGAGATAGAAGAAGAAACCAATAGCATCAAAGATCATTCTCAGTCAGCTGCTGGTACGCCAACCCTCGGCGACATCTTTAAGCAAATGGAAAAATAAAAACCTAAACGGAGAGCATACTTAATGCTCTCCGATTTTATTTTTTTTTCATAGGATAGATTGTGACAAAATCCGAGTTAATAGAAGCGCTTGCTAAACAACAGCCGCATCTTGCAATTAAAGATGTTGAATTAGCTGTCAAATGTATTATCGAAAAAATGAATGAAGCCTTAGCAACGGGAGAAAGAATTGAAATCCGTGGTTTTGGTAGCTTCTCTTTACACTTGCGTCCACCGAGAATGGGGCGTAATCCTAAAACAGGCGAGTCTATCGCCTTATCCAAAAAATATGTGCCGCATTTTAAACCTGGGAAAGAATTAAGAGACAGGGTAGATGCTTCGCGCACAAAATGCGATATTGTCGATTAATTTCAACTTAATGCTTTACGCCGGATAATTCTTGTCCGGCCGTTTTATCGATAACCGCTCAGTAATTGATTAAAATCAATTTGCAGCGCTACCGTCCTGTGATATATTCAGAACAAATGAGAATGATTATTGCTTAATTGTTCTTTGGTTTTTAGCATTAGCACGGACGGGTAATATGGTTGTTAGATTAAAAAATCTTAATGTCGGTGATTTAGGTAAAATCATAGGTTTTGACCAGGCCGGTAAAGCATACCGAAAACGCTTGTTAGCAATGGGTTTAACGCCCGGTACCTCATTTAGCGTAACTCGATTTGCACCGCTTGGCGACCCGGTTGAAATTAAATTGCGTGGCTTTGCTTTAACATTGCGCAAAGACGAAGCTGAAGTCGTGTTAATTGAGAAATTGTAATGGATGCTGTTACCGTTGCAGTCGTTGGTAATCCCAATTGCGGCAAGACCACGTTATTTAATGTATTAACAGGTGCCAAGCAACATGTTGGCAATTGGCCGGGGGTTACTGTTGAAAAAAAAACCGGCCAATATCAACATGCAGGAAGGCTAATTAACCTTGTCGATTTACCAGGCACGTATTCACTAGAATCGGCTGATGATTATGTGTCTATTGATGAGAAAATTGCGCGCGATTATGTAGCCGGTCATCATGCCGATTTAATTATTAATGTCGTTGATGCGTCCAATATCGAGCGTAATCTCTACTTGACTTGCCAATTAGTAGAAATGCGCGTCCCGATGATTGTTGTATTAAACATGATGGATGCGGTAAAACAGCGCGGGATAAAAATCGACACGACTCATTTGGCTGAGCGTTTAGGTTGTCCGGTAGTGCCTATCTCTGCCGCCATACGCCAAGGCATACACGAGTTAAAAAACACTATCAATCAAGCAACACTCGTTAAACCTATACCGAATATTGCGATTGCCTACCATAGCCAGCTTGAAAGCGCTATTCATGCACTATCCCCTGAATTAACCACTATCGCAGCCGCTTATCCCTGCGACTTACGCTGGCTAGCTATTCGCGTACTTGAAGATGATACCTTAGCTAAAGCCATTATCGGTGCTAGTTATAGCGATAAGATCGCTCAGCTGCAACAGCAGATTGAGGCCGAGACTCACGAAGAAATTGACATTTTAGCTGCCGATGCCCGGTATGGTTTTGTTAATGCGTTGACCTCAGAAAATGTTTGTAAACTAAATGAGGTGAGCCGTCATACCACTGAACAAATTGACCGCTTTGTGTTAAACCGCTATTTGGGTATCCCAGTTTTTTTGTTAGTCATGTACTTAATGTTTATGTTTACTATTAACATAGGCAGCGCGTTTATCGATTTTTTTGATAAAGCTGTGGGTGCGTTACTGGTGGATGGTTTAGGCGTTTGGTTGACTGATTTACATTGGCCTGAGTGGCTAATCGTATTGCTCACTAAGGGGATAGGAGGGGGGATACAAGTTGTTGCTACGTTTATTCCTATCGTGGGCTTCTTATTCATGTTTTTGTCTGCGCTAGAAGATTCCGGTTATATGGCGAGAGCTGCGTTCGTGATGGATAGATTGATGCGGCTGTTAGGGTTGCCGGGTAAATCATTTGTACCCATGATTGTTGGTTTTGGTTGTAACGTCCCAGCCATTATGGCAACACGCACGTTAGAAAATCAGCGCGACCGAGTATTAACCAATTTAATGAACCCTTTTATGTCGTGTGGCGCGCGTTTGCCCGTTTATGCGTTATTTGCCGCTGCTTTTTTTCCAGTTGGCGGGCAGAATCTGGTTTTTGGTTTGTATTTATTCGGTATTGTGGTAGCTGTGTTAACCGGGTTGATTATGCGTCATACCCTATTAAAAGGGCATAGTACGCCGTTTATTATGGAGCTGCCCGCTTACCACATGCCGACGTTTAGCGGCGTGTTGTTGCGTACCTGGGATAGGTTAAAAGGTTTTATCATTAACGCAGGTAAAGTTATTGTGCCTATGGTGTTAGTGTTAAACATCTTAAATGCTTGGGGAATCGATGGTAGTTTCGATAAGGAAAATACTGATAAATCGGTACTTAGCGCGATAGGTAGGAGCATGACGCCGATATTTAAGCCTATGGGTATTGCGGAAGATAACTGGCCAGCTACGGTGGGTATTTTTACCGGTGTGTTAGCTAAAGAAGCGGTTGTTGGTACGTTAGATGCGTTGTACAGCCAGTTATTGACTCAAACTGAGCCAGAACAAGCTGCTTTTGAGCTGAAAACGGCCTTACTTGACGCATGTTTAACGATTCCTGAAAACTTAGCAAAGGTTAGGGATAATTTGTTAGACCCGCTGGGATTGAATATAGGCGCGGTTGATGATGTGGCAGCTGCGGCTAGTGAACAAGCCGTTAATACCGATACGTTCAAAGCCATGCAACAAAGCTTCGATGGACAAATTGGTGCGTTTGCCTATTTATTATTTATTTTATTGTATTCTCCTTGCGTAGCCGCTACAGCCGCGATTTATCGAGAAACTAATTTGCGTTGGACGCTGTTTGTCGTATTTTGGACGACTGGCGTGGCTTACATGACAGCGACATTGTTTTACCAAATCATGAGTTATCAGCAACATCCATCGGATGCATTGTTTTGGATTAATAGTTTAGTGTTTGGGTTTGCGTTAATTATTACTATGCTGTGGTTAAGTGGCAAGCACTCAAACAAAGCTGTGTTAGGGGGATAATATGATTTTGTCTGAACTACGCGATTATGTAAGACAACAGCGCCGCGTATCGCTGAAAGATTTAGCCCTGCATTTTAATGTCGAAGCCGATGCGATTAGGGGCATGTTGGCGAAATGGGTCAATAAAGGCAGTGTGCGTAAATTGTCCCAAGAATCATCGTGTGGGACCAGTTGTTGTAAGTGTGATCCGGCTATGACTGAGTTATACGAGTGGATAGATAGCAGTCGTTGAACTCGAAAGATAGCTAATTGGATGGTAGCATTACGAAATAAGTTAGATACTCTATAAAATTGCACAAAGGGATAAAGTATTAGGAATGCGCCTTAAATTATAAGCCATCTACGCAACGCTAAAGGCTTGGTTGCGTAGATGGCTTTTTGCTATCCTTACTTTAGCGGCCTACCCTTAGCATCTTTATTGATATGGCCGCCAAAGATAAGCGCAGCCTCGATAAATCCCCAAACAGCGCCAAAACCACCGGTTAACCCTGTAACAATAATTTGGGCAATGCCGATTTTATGATAGCCTAAATAAAATCGATGCGCGCCAATTAGACCCAAGAATAAAGCCAATAGTGTGGCGATAGTCCTAGATTTAACCGCTTGGCTTTTTAATAAATAAGCAGCTGCTAAATCAACTTTAACAGCGTTGTCGCCATTGACTTCAAAGTAAACCTCATCGCCTATTTCGGCAGGGACTTGGGCTATCCAATTGGCAAGCGCAAAATTGTATGATTTGCCATCGCTGACAATCATTCCGGTTTGAGCAGTTTCATCTAAGTTTTCTATTTTTCCTAACATGGGTTATTCCTGTTTTTTTAGTTATGGTTGTGTTATTTCCAAATCTTAACAATATTTGAGTAATCATCCGTCCAAGGCTGCATGTCAAAATACAGTGGTAGGGTTTGCCATTGGCCTAAGCTGTTATCGGTTAAAGGCTTCAATACATCCGGATTATTGGCTAAGACCACCCAATCAGTCGCTGCAATCAGGGGTGAATCTTGTTGTGGTTGAAATTCTTGTATGAGTGCTGCTAAGTGTAAGTGTTCAGCATGGATTGACAACACTTTTTTCAATAATAAATGCCGATTCGTGATATGGAAGGCGACGATACCATTAGGTTTTAATTTTTTTAAATAAAGCTGAATCGCCTCGGTTGTGAGCAAATGCGTAGGCACTGAATCAGAGCTAAAGGCATCTATCATTAATAAATCAAAAGACTGGTCATCCGCTTTAACCAGAGATAAGCGGGCATCGCCTATAACGGTTTCTGCTTGGCTCGCGCAATCGCTAAGATAATGGAAATAACGTTGGTCTTTAGCAATCGTGACGACTAGCGGGTCTAATTCGTACAGTATCCAGTGTTGCCCCGGTTTTTGATAACACGTTAAAGCACCGGCGCCTAAGCCTATAACCCCGATTTGCCAGTGCTCATTAACGGCATCGTATTGGCCGAATAACTGCCCCATTGGGCCAGGGCGGCTATAGTAAGTGTAAGGTGTTTGTTGGAACTCTTTCGATAAGCGTTCTGCGCCATGCTTAGTCGTGCCATGAAATAATTCATGATAGGTTTCGTCTTGTTGTTGCTCGTTGGTGAAAACAGCATTGCGCACGGATAATACGCCAAAAAATGTCCGCTCTTGATACAGCGTTTGTGCCGATAAACCGTGTAGGCCTAACGCTAAGAAAATAATCGCGCCATAGGATGTCGCATAAGCGATAGGACGGTTTCTAAGGGCAAATACCAAGGCTGTCATGACGATTAAACTCAGCGCAATAATATCGAAATAACTTTCTGGTTGGCTAATCAGTTGGTGCATGATAATGCCAAATCCTAACAATATCAGAGCAGGAGTAGCCTGTAACAAACGACTTAGCCAATGGGTAGGTATAATGCCGGGTCTTAATAATAGAGCCAATGCCACCATAATAGGATATTCATAGACGCTATTAAAAATAAATGGGGCGGCAAACGTATTAAATAAACCACCTAACATGCCTGCAAATGACATGATTAAGTAATACTGAGTTAAGTATTGGGTGCTCGGTCTTTGTGCGGCAAGCTCGCCGTGGCAAACCATGACGGCAAAGAAAAAGCCTAAGATATGCAGAATTAAATAAGCCCAGTAAGGTAGGTCAGCAGGGTTAATAAATGCGTAAGTAATGAACGGTAATAAAAAAATGGCCTGAGTACGGCGCATGATTGTTTGTAGTGCTGAATTCCAACGCGAGAAAACGGCAATAAATGATAATAAATAAACGGCTAGCGGAATAATCCATAATAACGGTACCGAAGCAATGTCGGTGCTAATGAAGTTTGTTAAACCGAGTAATAAACTGGAAGGAACGAACGCTAGCGCAAGCCAGCGCAGTTGGGTAGATAGTGTTGGTGCTTCATCAAACGTTGCTGTTGCTGTCGTTTGTTGTTGTGCATGAACGCGTGATAACACGAATGCACAACTAGCGACACATAAGCATAATAAGCCGTATAAAATGCCCCAAATTAAGCGTTGTTGCGCCAGACCAATGCTAGGTTCGATAAATAAAGGATAACTTAATAATGCGCACAAGCTGCCGGTATTGCTTGCGGCGTATAAATAGTAAGGGTCTTGACTGCTTTTTAAGCCTAACTGGGCAAACCACTTTTGCATAAGTGGTGCTGTGGTTGATACGACAAAAAATGGTAGGCTAAGAGTTAATGTTAAGACGCCGAACAACCAAAAGCTAGGATTGCCCTCTGTCGGTGGGGTGAGCACATCAGGTAAGGCTGGCGGCAGACTGATAAAGCTCAGTAATAATACCGAGGCATGTAACAGGATTTGTTGGCGTAGGGTGAGTGTTTTGCTGATAAGGTCAGCGTACAAATAGCCTAAGAATAAAAATGTTTGGTAAAACACCATACAGGTATTCCAAACCGCAGGTGACCCCCCTAGTAATGGCAATAGCAATTTGCCAAATAACGGCTGAATGACAAACATTAATGATGCGCTTAAAAACAGCGTCATTGCAAAAAGTAAAGTAACAGCGAGTGGACGCTTTGACATACAGCAAACCTAAAGACTCAAATCTCGTAATAATAAAGCAAGATGTGATAAATCAGTAGCATTTGTGTGCGTTGTACACGCTTAACTCAATGTTGACAATAGCAGTCCATTGTTATCCGTGGCTTGCTCGGCAAGCTGTTGTAGTCTTAGCTGGGCGTTAGTCAATAAATACTGTCTTAGCTCAAGGTCGCTTGCAAGCCTTAAAATCGCTTCTATCCATGCGGTAGGATTCATAGCAACGATTAAGCCTTCCTTGTTATGTTCAATAACATCGGCACAGGCGCTATTAGGTGCATAAATGCCAACCGCATTAAACCGAGTAATGTCAAAAAATTTAGTATATGAACGCGCTTGATTAAATCGATTGGCAACTAATGGATTTAAGCCTATATCGTAACGTTGTAAAGAAGTAAATGTTTGATATTGCTGCCATTTCATAGGATGTACAATCGTTGTGCGTGGTAAAGTTTTATACAATTGATAAACCGGTTGGCCGCCAATAATTTCAAAGCATAAATCTGTATTCGCCTGTAATACTTGCTCTACAACCGGTTTTAGCCAGCGTATATCGTCAGAATGCGAGGCCGAGCCATGATAAAACAGCTTGCATAACGGCACAGGTTGGCTAAGTGGGCGAGGTAATACGAGCTTAGGTCGCCACGAAACATATTTTTGCATTAAGTAAGGTGTAGACACCCAAAGTTGCGCCTGTTGCTTGCGTAGCCACTTCTTTCTGGATGATGCTAACCTCCTCAGTTTTAATTGATAACGCCAAGGCATGGATAATGCCGCTTCTGGGTCTAAGACATCGTCGTCCATGAAAAAAACCAATGTGTTTATCTTATGTCGTGCTTTTTCTATTCGCCGTAACCAGTGTGAAGGGATGTAGCGAACAAAGACGATAATCGCATCGGTTAGTTGTTCTTCTGCAATAGGCTCATTAAAGCCAATTCGTTGAATTGAATAGTTTTGAATTTCGAGAGCAGGAATAATGAAAAAATCGCTAGAGGGATTGGCTATTTCTTCAATCACAAAAGCATGTTTGGCGCTCATTTTGAGTTATTTTGTTATGATTTGAATGTATTAAGCAATTAAGCGTGGCTAAACCATAATACCTTAGAATCCTCTTTTTTTGTTAACGACAACACGGCTCATTGCTTTATTTCTTTAATTACTGATAAAACAAAACTATATGGATAAAAATCCTGCGATTTTAAATCATGCGGAGATAGAAAGCTTTGCGGATAGACTTTTTCATGCTGAACTAAATTTAGAAGGTATTACTGTTGATGAGCAGCAATGTTTGCGTTTGTTAGCGGCTGAGGCACTATTTCATTTTCATAGAAACCAGTTTGACAGTATTACTCTGGAACAGCAGGCGGCGATAACTAAACTTTATAAGGCTGTTGACGGTAAAGTTAATAAATTATTAGCACCAATTCCGCTATTGTCGATTAAAAAAGCTAAGCAAAAGCATAGCATTGCAGGCGTACTCATAAATAGACTTGAAAAACTGATAGACAGCTGTATTCATGAACATTTTCCAATTGACTGGGCACTACAGGCGAGTCATGGACAGCTTGTTCTGGGCAGCCCTTTTTCAAAAAACCTGGCGACTTGCCGAGAGAGCTATGAGTTACAAAGGCCCATTGGCTTACAATCTTTACGTTTCATAGATGAAGATAAGACATTCTTTTTAATGCAGATAGTTGCTACAGCAGATGCGCTGTTTCTACCAGAGGCCCATATACTCATTGCATTGGAACCAGCTCATTCAGTGACTGGATTTTGGGTTGAACGGCTTTATATTAAGCTTTTTTGCCAATTTACCGAGTTATGCGCTTATGCAAAAAATAGTAAAAATAACCAATTTTTAGGTTTTGTTGCTAGTCATCATAGGCCTGCTCATTACTACTATGAAGTATTCCCTGCTGTTTATGAAATTTATCATAAACTTCATGATGTTACTTTTATTTCTCGTGTGCCCGATCTTGACTTTAATGATTTGTCGTTTTTGTTTGATGATTGTCAATATCTTAAGTTGACTTCTGATGAGCTAGATAATAAAACGCGAGCCAATCAAGGCTGGGTAATGCATGTTGGGGTAAGTCGTTTGCAGCGCTTACATCGGTATGGGCTTTATCTGGCGGATCAAGCGTTGATTGCTAAAGTGTTGGCATCACCAACAGCAACCGCATTATTTAAAGCTAAGCAAGTTGCAGGCTGCTACCCATTAGTTTGGGTAGGAATTGAAGGACAGAAACGTTGTTGGATAGAGCAAATAGATGGTTATGCGTATATGCTCAATCAACTTGCGCAACATTATCCAAATTTAGGGGTTGTTATTGACGGTTGGACATTGCCGTTTACGCCTTCAGAGAAGTCACTGTTAGAAGCCGACAAAGATCGTGCGATTACAGACACCTTAATTCAAAAATTAAAAAAAACGATTAAATCAACAGTCGTCGTTGGGGAAACTAGTAACACCAAGCTTTTTGTGGGCTATCGTGTGGATTTCTTTATTTGTAATTATGCTACGGGTTCGCTTTATGTTTCACGAATGCTAGAAAAGCCTGGATTTTGTCATTGGGGGCACGCTTTAGCAAAATTGACTAGCCGTGCTGGAATGCAGATACATCCCAACCGCCATGTTTATTTATTACCAAAGCATCTCACCCATGATATGCCTGAGTTTTCATTAACTGTTTATGATAAAACAAAGACGCTAATGACAAAAATGCTAGCCGCGATGAAAAAACAATCGGCGCCAAAGGATATGGTAAAACGTAATGCAGGTGCTGTCAGCTACTCTATTGATAAACAGGAGTTTTATTCATTTATAGATCAGCATTTGCCACAAGTATTAGCCAATAAACCATCGACAAAAGTCGATTTGTTCATTGAGTTACCTTTTACGGCAAGTCCTAGTTTACGGCCCTTCTTTAAAATGGCAACACATGGCAATATTATCATTATTAATCCAGAGCAAAAGCATTTGCGCACCATTAACGAGCTTGTTGAGCTACCTAGTGAGTTTCTTTGTCGGCATGTTATCTACGGGCATTTAGGTTTAAAAGCCCATGAGGCTTTATCGCTTGATGGCGACTATTCGATATGGTTACGCGAACCGCTTGACCGTCTAAGATTGCATGTGGGTCAATTGAGTAAAGCGAAACAACTTGTAGCTACTGATAATTTTAGCGTTTTAACAAGTGGGATTAAGAAGCTCGATAATCCATATACTCGGTTGTTATCAGGCCAAAATGCACCGTTTGGAAAATGTACCGAAACCATGCTACAAGCAGCGCTAGAGCGTTTAGCTCAGTTGAAGTTTATTGGTTGTGTTGAAAAAACGGCCGCTTCATTTGATGCGTTATGCGCTACGTTTAACTGGGATAGAACCTTGTTCCCTAATAAGCTTAACGATACGCTTACGCAAAGCTCCGCGCTATTTGGTACTGAAGAAATGGAATTAGCGGAGCCATTAATTGTGTTCGATAAGATGTTGTATGAATTTGTTTTATCGTCTCGGTATGGGGGATGAATAAGCCTAGATTCTGTTAAATGACGAGCGTCTATGCTCTGCGACGAACTGTTTTGCCCATGCTTGGTTGGTTGGAGTGCGTTGTTTTTGCAGCACAGGATCTATCTTAATGTCGTTTAGCTCTTCAAGGCCTACAAATTTGCAGACTTGAATGACTTTATGAGTTAAGTCTTTTTCAAGGTCTTCATAATGTAAGCGTAATGGTTTTATTCGGTGGGCGGCAAAAAAGGCTTCAAATTGAGCTTCGGTCGATATAATCGAATTTAATTGTTGGGCAATTTTTTTTGCATTATAGACAGGCATAGTTTCAATAGCGGGAGCCTTACTGGTCCATGCGCCTGTTTCCCACGCTAAATAAAGAGAAATAGCTTGCATCACTTTATTTTTCCGAGTGACATAAATAAATTTTGGTTTATTTACGTGAGTAGTTAAATAACCCTGTTGGGCAAGATAGGCGAGGTGGTGCGTACCCACTTTGGCGCCAAATACTCGGTTTTTACTGCTGGTTTCTATTTTAAAATTTAAATAGTCTTCAAACGAATTTAAGCCAAATTTCTGTCTGGCACTGGTTAAAGGCTCTGGGTTAAACATTTCACCGGGTGTTCCCATAAGACCTGTCCTAGCTAGCGTATTGGACAGTAATGTGCTACCGGAACGATTAGTAAAGCAAATTAAATAGTTCAGTCTAGGTTTTATTTTCTTATGTTTTTTTTGGTCGCTGATTTCTTGCTGTAAAGGCGCACTAAAAATATCTTTCACGAGTTTTTCATAAGAATCTAAGTGGCTGCTATAGAGCGTGTAATCAATCATAGGTCAGGCTGGGCTAAAAAATTATCGCTGTGAAAAAGAGAAGATATTAATAGAAATAAAAGGGAGTTGTGCCAGTGGAGAATATAGTGACTTATTTCTTGGTTAGGCGTAGGTGCGAGTACTTCGCACCTAGCTAGTCATTAATAATGTTGATGTATAGCAGAGAAAAATAATATAGCTTCTACGCCATTAATTCGCTTCTTGAGCTTTGGCTTTTTTTCCGCCCTTTGCCTTTGCGCCTTTAGCCTTAAGTTTAGACGCACGGAATGAAACTTTTTTACCTTTTACGGTTTGACCGTCTTTTTGGCGTTCAACGTGTTTAACTTTGAAAATACCTAAAGACCGGACGATTATTTTACCATCTGGTGCTTCAGTTAATTGTTTATTAAGTTGTGAGAAAGCGGCTGCCACGATTTTAGCAGCTTTTTCATCTGTT
>CAWUNX010000003.1:0-29001 GCA_963923905.1 uncultured Methylocucumis sp. | reverse complement strand
GGCAATGAAAAGAGCAGATAAGCAATGGTGCCGCTACGTTCGATAATCCATAGCAAGGCAGCAACAATACCGCAACTCGCCGTGGTGAACCGAATCGGCGCATAGCAACGAGTTACCGTGCTGATAAGATAAACGACAGGTATGCTAACTGAAATCATGGCTATTTGTACCAGCTCTATACCTAAATTAAATCCAAAAATAGACAACGCCAACATGTTTGGATCAGCGGTCAGTAAACTTAGCGTACTCGCAAACGCTAGTCCATGTATTAAGCCAAATCCCGTGACTAACACGGCTTCATAGCCTGCAAAACGAGGTTTGATGACATGAAATGCTGTAACCAAAACCGTACCTGCAATAGCAATCTCAACGACTTGACTTGGCAAAGTAATCCAGCCGAAAGTGCCGACAATAAGAGTAAGCGAATGACCTAGGGTAAATGCTGTCACTAGTTTTACGGCGTTGCTCGCGCAAACTCGTATCGAGCTATTGCGCCGCCATCGGCCCTGCTCTGCGCTAACCGGGGCGATAATCAATAGCAACAATAAAAATAAAAGATGGTCAAAACCTTCCAGTATATGTCTAGCACCCAAACCTATCATATGATTAAACCCAGACCACAAACTTCCCTGTGTTCTATCAATATTGACCGAACTAACACCAAATCGAATAGCGCCTAAAGTTTCAGGTTTATCGCCATATTGATGATTGCGCCAATCTTGTCGCACGGTAATCAATGCCGTATGCGTTACTAATTGATGACTAATAACATCATAATTAAGAGTCAGTTTATCGAGTGGCGCACCTTGGGGTGGCGTAAGAACCAAATCAACAATTAAGTCCTGAGCTGATTGATTATTTGCTTCTGAAATATGCATTTTTTGCACTGAAACCAGCCAATCACGCCCATCGGGTGTCACTGGCTTGACATGTTGCAGTACATAACTCGATAAATCTTTGCTGTATTGATTCAGTACCGTATTAGATTCGTTCGTTAATTTTTTTTGAAAACCAATTTCTAAACGGTCCAAAGGTAGAGTTAATTCAGCGTGAATAGAATCCCAAAAAAAATCAAGTACAACCATTGACTGCGGCATTGGGTGAGCAACGACGGATTGCGTTGCAATTGACCATAACAGCGTTATTACCATTATCCAACGAGGAAGAGTAAGCGGTGCTTTAGATTTTTCCATAATAGCCTCCTAAGCTTAAATTTTTTATTAACATGACGGTTAGGCCGACTAAGCGGATACCCGTCATGTTCCTAGAAATTAATTTTTGAGCTAAGCTTGCTTATTAAACAACTTGCTTAATATGAGTAGTTGTTAAGCGAAAGGCTTAGTTGAAAGGAGTACCACCAGGGGTGGTTGAGCTTGAACTTGATAAATTGCCACATTGGCCTGTGGTACGTGTTGATTTGGTCGTGAACTCGCCACCGTAATCCGCCACTTTATCGCGCCAAATCGTATGATAGTGAACACTGTTGCTATACCCTATACCTGGTTGAATAGCAAATTCTATCCAAATACGAGGGCCATCAATGCGTAAATAAGACCCCTGGGAACTGGTGCCTGAAGGCGATGCGCCAAAATCGGCTGTACCGCCCGAGCCTGTGCTATAGCCAACATAGGTTTCTGCTAATGCTGCTTTGCTTTCATAAACTGAATTCAACTCTTTAGTCCACGCTGCTGGCATCAATTTAGTCCATGCCGCAATCATTTTTTTAACCAAACGTTTTTGCTCATTGGTTAGACTCGACACTAATTCACCACGATTACTGGTTGGATAAGTCAATGGGAAATTAGCATCACAAGACGTACTCATGTTACCGGTAGCCCCCATCACCACATCATCATAGCTACCACTCAATTTAGCCGCCGTTGCCGCCGTACTATCAGCTTGTAGAGCATTAGCTAAATTCTCAGCCGCTTCACGCTGAATATCCATAGGCGCATGCGCTACCCCACTGCTATCTGTCCAATTGGTCGGTTCTACACCAAGAAACATAGGTGTTGCCGTATTGTAGGTTCCATTATAAGTCAGGTTATAAGCCAAATGGTGGCCTGCAAACTGTAACATCCAAGGCTCTGTCGTTGACGGAGTACCATAAATAGCCACCGAATATAATTCGCTTCCCCACATACTGCTATTAACACTCGCCAATTCTCCATCGGCAGCGCGTAACTCACTCAGCATCGTATTACCGCGCGCACCCAACGCGACTTTTGCCAAATGTAGCGCCGCCTCTAACTGCGCATCAGATAACTTAGAAAACTGTAATCCGTTTCGCCCACCCGGTAGATTAGTCCAGCAAGTAGTCAAACCATCAGTAAATTCATAATACAACGTACCACTTGCATCCATCGTACAGGTACTTTGCACAGAGCCAATTTGATCGCTACTTAAAGTTGCTACAAAAGCATCTAAAGCAGAAATTACAGACTTAGTTTTGGTTGCAATAGATGGATAGTGTTTAGACTCAGCATTGACTGATGCCGCTGCCATCAAGCCCAAACTACTTACCACCGCTAGTTTGGATAACTTACTCATTAATTTGTTTGTATTTTTCATAAAATATCTCTACAGAATAATTGAACTTTTGGTTGCCTAATGCTTTGTTTAGAAGCAGGTGTAGCTTAACCAAAGAGTTCGTTAAGTGGGGTAAAGACCCTGTAAATTTATGTAAAATAACAAAATGAAGCTTACTCCAACAATGCAACCGATTTAACCTGTAACCAAAGCGCTTGCCCAAGGCTTATCTTAAGTTCAAAAGCCGCACGCTTGGTTAAACGGGCAATAAAAATAGATTCGCCGACACGTACTCTAACCAATGCCAAGCCTTCATGATGGTCATCGCCAATGGCATCGACAACACCAAATAAAATATTTTGAATACTACTAAGACCAGGATGCTCAACTGCTA
The DNA here is from genome assembly GCA_963923905.1 of uncultured Methylocucumis sp. GTDB lineage: Bacteria > Pseudomonadota > Gammaproteobacteria > Methylococcales > Methylomonadaceae > Methylovulum. The sequence goes on along the minus strand of CAWUNX010000003.1, from coordinate 26,078 downwards.
AACTGACATCCCTAGCCAAAACTCTAACTCTCAGTGTTTTGCCTACAGCAAAACCATGATGCCGCGTCCATAATGAACCACCAGAAAAGTCTAACCGCGCTAGCTGCCAGACTTCATCAATAGCCCCAATTGTGGCCGATAACACGACACCGACATCTTCACCTAAACTAATAGGCAAATCTAAGCGCGTTAAAACATTAAATAACCCCCCTTCAGCAAGTACTGTCCCCTGCTCTAAAACCACTAAATAATCAGCTAAACGCGCCACTTCATCGGGTGAATGAGTAACATAAATGACGGGTATTTCTAATTCATCATGCAAGCGCTCAAGATAAGGCAAAATCTCATTTTTACGTTGCACATCCAACGCGGACAATGGCTCATCCATTAATAGTAACTCAGGACTTAACGCTAAAGCCCTAGCGATGCCGACGCGCTGACGCTCACCACCTGACAGGCTTTCCGGTTTACGCTTGAGTAAATGACCGATGCCTAATAAATCGATAACCGGCGTTAAATCAGTGGCCTTTGCAGCTGGAATTCGCTGAATACCATAGCGTAAATTACCCAACACCGTTAAATGTGGAAATAGATTGGCTTCTTGAAATACATAACCCAAAGGCCTTTTATGCGTAGGCAAACAACGCTGTGCATCTTGCCAACAGTCACCGTTAACACTTAAAAAACCTAACGGATCTTTTTCTAAACCCGCTAAACAACGTAATAATGTCGTTTTTCCTGAACCTGAATGACCAAATAATGCTGTCACACCGCGCCCTGGCAGAGTTAAATCAACATCTAACATAAACTCGCGCCGCGCCAACCGGAAACGGGCAACAATGATTTTATTTTCTGTCATTAAAATTGCTTTTTAAGTCGGGCACTATTCAGTACTAGCAATAGTACAAATGAAAACAACAGCATAAAACCAGCAAGTTTATGTGCCTGCTGATACTCTAATGCTTCAACATAATCGAAAATTTGCACAGACACCACACGGGTCTCGCCAGGGATATTACCACCAACCATTAACACCACACCAAATTCGCCAACCGTATGGGCAAACGTCAAAATACCTGCAGAAACAAAGCCAGGTAAAGCTAACGGCACAATGACAGTAAAAAATGCGTCAAAAGACGACGCTCGCAACGTTGCTGCGGCCTCCAACGGTTTATCACCTATGGACTCAAAAGCTGCTTGCAAGGGCTGCACCATAAACGGTAACGAATAAAACGCAGACACAATCACTAAACCCTCAAAAGTAAAAGGCAGCGTTCCCCAATGCAAGCGCTGGGTTAAATAACCGATAACACCATTTGGCCCCATCGCAAGCAGCAAATAAAATCCCAATACTGACGGCGGTAATACAATCGGTAATGCCACGACCGCCGCTATAATACTTTTCCAACGTAGTTTTGTTCTTGCCAACCACCAGGCGATAGGGGTTGCAATCACGAATAACAACAAAGTCACTATACTGGCTAAATACAACGTTAATGACAGCGCTTGCCAATCTTCATCAGTCAAACTCACGATAACATCCCAACGAATTAAATATGTCTTGATATATATAACTATATAATGGAACTCAATTACTAGCAAATTACATGCCGATATTCAATTCCAACAAAAAACATAAGCAATTGATTTATATATCATTAATACAAACAGCTCTGCACATCATTTGTCATATTAGCGACACAAAACAAAACCCTAGTAATCAGATGTTTTTTATTAAGAAACAGTGTATTATCCAATCTCATCTAAAATAATAAGACATCGTCATCTGAGGAGGAGTTATGAGCAGTGTTATCGTATTGTTTATTGTCATGCTGATTATTGCCGCAGCTGCATTTGCCCCACTAGGCTTTTTTATTTACCGATTTAACCAAAACAGCGACCAGCCACTAGGCGAAGAACAACATGGCGACCACCCGTCCGCCATCAACGACTTTGCCGAATCGGTTATTAAATTTGTGCAAAGCCGTTTAGGCAAAAAATAAAATCTTACGATGCTTGCTCTTACGTTAGGGCAAGCATCCACACGTTGGACAGGCAGGATTTTTCTTAAAACGCATTGTCGTTATATCCATCGTTAAGCTATCGATTAATAACAAACGCCCCATTAATAACTCCCCACACTGTAGCAGCAATTTCATTGCCTCTAATGCTTGGATACTGCCAATAACACCAGTAATCGGCGCAATTACGCCATTCGTCGAACACGTTTGTAACTCATCGCCTTGTTGTTGATATAAGCAGTTATAGCAAGGACTATTATTTTGCCCTGGAGTAAATACTGACACCTGCCCTTCAAAACGAATTGCAGCCCCTGACACTAAAGGGGTTTGCGTCAATACACAAGCCCGATTCACAGCAAAACGAGTAGAAAAATTATCGCTACAATCTAGCACCACATCTGCGCTCATCACCGCTTGCATCAGTGCCTCGCCTTCTAAGCGTTGTTTAACAGCGACCACGTTAATATCAGGATTTAACTTATTTAGCGTAGCACGGCTTGAAATCGCTTTATCTATCCCTATATCAGGGGTGTGATGCGCAATCTGTCGCTGTAAGTTGGATAAATCAACCACATCGTCATCGTATATCGCAATTGTGCCGACCCCGGCGGCGGCTAAATACATGGATGCAGGTGAACCTAATCCACCTGCCCCTACGATTAGCGCCTGTGCAGCTAGCAGCTTTTGCTGCCCAAGCACATCGCACTGCGGCAACATAATTTGGCGGCTGTATCGTAATAATTGATCGTCGTTCATAATCTCATATGTGATAGCGATTGATACTTGATGATGCCAAAGAACTTGACAGACTGCAAAACCTCATTATCATTAGCACTCATTACTAGCGAGTGCTAATAATTTTCAACCTTGTTTAAACTTAGGAGAAATCAATGAAAATTCGTCCGTTACATGACAGAGTAATTGTCAAACGTGTTGAAGAGGAAACCACTACCCCAGGCGGTATCGTTCTACCTGGTTCTGCCGCAGAAAAACCAAGCCAAGGCGTTGTGTTAGCCATAGGCACTGGCAAACCACTGGATAACGGCAGTGTTCGCGCAATGCAAGTCAATGTTGGCGATAAAGTGTTATTCGGCAAATACGCAGGTAACGAAGTCAAAATCGATGGCGAAGAAATCATCGTTATGCGTGAAGAAGACATTATGGGTGTATTAGGCTAAGTCTCCTTCTCTCCACCGCTCACATTCAGATATTTAACATAAGGAATAAACAATGGCAGCAAAAGACGTATTATTTGGCGATGACGCGCGTTCACGCATGGCACGCGGCGTAAACATTTTAGCCAACGCAGTAAAAGTAACCTTAGGCCCTAAAGGTCGTAATGCAATTTTAGATAAAAGCTTTGGCGCACCTACTATCACTAAAGACGGTGTGTCGGTTGCAAAAGAAATCGAATTAAAGGACAAATTCGAAAACATGGGCGCACAAATGGTAAAAGAAGTTTCTTCAAAAACTTCTGATGTTGCCGGTGATGGCACAACTACCGCCACAGTATTAGCTCAAGCTATCGTCAACGAAGGTTTAAAAGCAGTTGCTGCGGGCATGAACCCAATGGACTTAAAACGCGGTATCGACTTAGCTGTCACTAAAGCTGTTGACGCTATCGTTGCCTCAGCCACACCTTGTGCGGATAACAAAGCCATTGCACAAGTAGGCACCATCTCTGCCAACTCAGACGACTCAGTCGGTCAAATCATCGCCGAAGCAATGGAAAAAGTCGGTAAAGAAGGCGTTATTACCGTTGAAGAAGGCTCTGGTTTAGATAACCAATTAGACGTGGTTGAAGGTATGCAATTCGACCGTGGCTATTTATCACCTTACTTCATCAATAAACAAGAAAGCATGAGCGTAGAATTAGACGATCCAATGATCTTAATCTACGACAAAAAAATCTCCAACATTCGCGAAATGTTGCCAGTATTAGAAGGCGTGGCTAAATCTGGTCGCCCATTATTAATCGTGGCTGAAGACGTTGAAGGTGAAGCGTTAGCAACTTTAGTGGTTAACACTATTCGTGGCATCGTTAAAGTAGCAGCCGTTAAAGCTCCAGGCTTTGGTGACCGCCGTAAAGCGATGTTAGAAGACATCGCTGTGTTAACAGGTGGTACCGTCATTTCTGAAGAAGTCGGTTTATCGTTAGAAAAAGCTGATTTATCACAATTAGGTACCGCTAAACGCATTCAAATCACCAAAGAAAACACCACTATTATTGATGGCGCTGGTTCAGAAGACCACATCAAGGGTCGTGTTGCACAAATCCGCGCACAAATCGACGAAGCAACGTCTGATTATGACAAAGAAAAATTGCAAGAACGCTTAGCAAAATTAGCTGGCGGTGTTGCGGTTATTAAAGTCGGCGCTGCGACTGAAATCGAAATGAAAGAGAAAAAAGCGCGTGTTGAAGACGCGTTACACTCTACTCGGGCAGCCGTTGAAGAAGGCGTTGTTGCTGGTGGTGGCGTTGCCTTAGTCCGCGCCTTATCAGCGATTAAAAACCTAGAAGGCATTAACCACGACCAAACCGTAGGCATCAACATCTTACGCCGTGCGATGGAAGAGCCATTACGTCAAATCGTAGCCAACGCAGGTGACGAGCCTTCAGTCGTCTTTAATGAAGTACAAAAAGGCACAGGTAGCTTCGGTTACAACGCAGCTACTGGCCAATACGGTGACATGATTGAAATGGGTATCTTAGACCCTGCTAAAGTAACGCGTACTGCGTTACAAAATGCTGCGTCTGTTGCTGGCTTAATGTTAACCACTGAAGTCATGGTAGCCGATGCGCCAAGCGAAGAAAAAGCAGGCCACGGCATGGGTGACATGGGTGGTATGGGCGGTATGGGCGGTATGGGCGGCATGATGTAAGCCAATCCTGCCCTGTTAGCTCACTAACTGGCTCAAAAGCCCGCCGTTGCGTTAGCAGCGGCGGGCTTTTTCATGTTAAGTCTGTCAAATATCCGAGCATTCCTATCAGCAATAACAAAACTTTCAGCTAATATTCAGATTAAGCGCTTCATACTACGCCCATGTTAAACAAAACGTGCAGGTTTTTCGCACGCGTTTTCCTTACCCCTATCTATGAGGCTTATCATGGCGAATCAGATACAAGACGTAAACGATAGTAATATTATTGAAATAATGAACTCGGCGTTTAATCAGGAAAATTTCTACGGTGCCGAATACATTTTGGATGAGTTAGCAAGCAAAGTACCTGTAAAAACAAGTACGCCACCCCCCATAGATTGGTATGGCTTTTGGGATTTTCGCGGATGACAGTATTTAATATTCACCTTAGCTAAAAAGCTAACAGCTAAGGTGAAAATATCTATGCTACTGTTTGCTAGCTCTTGATACTGAACCAGTGCGCTAATAGATTAGGAATGACTCCTTGCTGCATTAATAAAAACAATAGCGCAATCACTAAAATCACAATCAAACCGTATAAACGCCAAGGCTGTGCCTTTTCGGCAAACGGGTCTAATAACTGCCGTACTGAATTACTGGGTAATTTAGCAATATTGGTTAAATAGCCACCAAACGAAAGATTAATTAACGCTTTTGCGTTCACCGCCCAACCACTCGCATCTAGTAACGGCGCTAAATTACGCTGACGTAATTTTAACCAAGCCAGCAACATTGAAGGCCCTGAAATAACGAGCATTAAACCAATAATCGCTAGTGGCATTTGCCACCACGACAGCGCTAAAAAGCCACTGACTAATGAAGCAATTGCCGTTCCTATTGCTCCAATCGCCAAACCAATCGCAGCAAAAATACCGGCAAAGCGCGCAACATCAAAAGGCTGAGGCGGAGCTGCTACCGTAGCATCAGGCTTAATATTGGCGCCTGCCACATTTTCAGCCGCTTTTGCTTGCTGCTCCTTATCTTTAGCCGCAGCAAATTTTTCGACTTGCTCACCAATCATGCGCGAAACACGCTTATAAGGTAACCAAAACGCTTGTTTAATACTAATAGGGTTATCGATAATTTTAACAATCGTCGCATCCCAATCTAAGCCATTTTTATCATAGAACACGCCGTTACGACCTAACATTAAATTGTCAGCATCACCATTAGTTACCGCCGCAACAATATTCATTTTTTCAGCGCTACCTGGCCTTGAGCATTCACAATAAATCAAATAAATACCACTTAATGCCGCCATCGCTGAATGTTTAGCAATATCATTAACGCGTATGCACAAATGACAACTTTTACCATCCACATACAACGTACCCATTTGAAAAATACTGTGCGAATCAATCGCGTAAAAATTATTTAAATTAACAAAGTTATTCAATAAACAATTTAAGTCCCGACAAAAAAATACCAATTTTCTTACCGACTCGATTGCTTCGGCTTCTGGCGTTAATGCTAAATCTTGCTCTATTAAATCTAGCAAGACAGCATGTTGACCTTGATTAAGCACATACTTAATACGATTAATGCCTAATATCTCTACGATACCTCCTTGTTTTTCTTGTTGCCAAACCAGATAATCGGTAAATTTTTCGTTAATTTCATGCCATTGTGCCTGCGTTAAAAAAGCAATATCTCCGTATAGTGGCAGAACTAATTCTTGTTGAAACTGTGTTATTGCGTCCAACCAAGCCGGATTTAAGCCTGATTTCAACGGCAAATCGCGATTTGCTGCAATCGTTGCCAAAGGCAACGTCATTAGCTCATCACGTTGCTCAGCTAAATTTTTTAAACCTAGTTGTTCATAGGTTAATGCCGAAGGATTAAGCACCTCCCCTGCTTTAGTATCGTAGTCGGCTAATTGGCAACGGGTAAAATAATCGTCAATTTTCGTTTTAACTTGGGCATAACTACTAGCGGCTGTTTCGGTACTCTGATTAAAAGGCGCAATCCGCGCCGCATTTTCCTCGCCTAACGCCCACCAATCCGCATAGGCTTGTGCTGCAAGAAAAAATTGATCTATTTTCTCTTGCGTGACGCCAGGCTCACCGCAACGATCCAGCTCAGAGCCACAACAACTGATAATTTCCTCGATTAACTGCTTAACATCGTCGCTGTCAGCCGCTTTAACAGGAATAACGCCATCACCATTAAACTGGGTATTAGCAAAAATTTTAGCCATATCGGCTAAGTCTTCTATCGTAATAAATAACGCATCGGGCTTATTTAAATTCTTTAAAATTTCTTGTGCCGATGCTAATAATTTAGCGCCTTCAACATCAGTCTCTGCAATCGAGCTTAAATACAACTCTGAAGTCCCCGATAATAATTCATTAGGGTCATTTAATACTTTTGTAGCCCATTGCACTGCCGCTATTACTTCAGGCACGCGAATTCTGCCATCCTGATCCACATCTAAATAATTCAAGGTTTCCTGGGCAATCTGCAAACCCTGTGCCGGACAACTTAGTACGGCCCATAGTTTTTGATCTAATTCAGGTAGCGCTAATAAATCATCAGTATGATGGAGCTGCACTTGATCAAAACCACCTAGGCGATTAAATAGCCATTGATGTTTCGCCGTTTTTAACTGCTCTGAAAAAACCATAGACCTGAATCTCCGAAAATTATTATTTTAGAATAATGAATAGACTAGTTTTTAGTCATAACAAGCCTTTCATGCTAGGCTAAATTGAAATTGCTGACTACACATTTTATGGACACATTAAATCAAATCACTGCCACATTAGCGCTTACTACGGGTATTGCATGGACTAGCGGAATTAATTTATACGCAACGCTACTTGCACTTGGATTACTCGCGCAAAGCGGTAACTTAGCGCTACCGCAAGATTTACAAATCTTAGCGAATCCACTCGTCATTTGCGCAGCCGGATTTATGTATTTTATTGAGTTTTTCGCGGATAAAACGCCAGGCGTTGATACCGCTTGGGACAGCTTGCATACGTTTATTCGCATACCCGCAGGTGCCATGTTAGCTGCTGGCGCAATTGGTGACTTAAATCCAGCCGTTGAGCTGGCTGCAGCTATTGTAGGTGGTGGACTTGCTGCCAGCACGCATATTACAAAAGCTGGCACGCGTATTTTAATCAACACATCGCCAGAACCGGTTAGTAATTGGCTGGCATCGATTAGCGAAGATATTGCCGTTATCATGGCAATTTGGGCATGTATCCAACATCCTTTAGTATTTTTAATCGCTTTAGGTTTAATTATTATACTGATGGCTTGGTGGTTACCACACATTTGGACTGCCATAAAAAAACTTTTTGCCGCTATAGGCCGTTTGTTTCAACATCAACCAACGAATCCATCTTAATTTTAAATAATCATCTCTTGACTACTTCACTAATATCGGGTCTAATAGCCGTCTTTTTGCAGGTTCGCCCAGGTAGCTCAGTCGGTAGAGCAAAGGACTGAAAATCCTTGTGTCGACAGTTCGATTCTGTCCCTGGGCACCATTCATATCCAATTAGAAAAAGCCCAGGTAGCTCAGTCGGTAGAGCAAAGGACTGAAAATCCTTGTGTCGACAGTTCGATTCTGTCCCTGGGCACCATTGAGTTTTCTACCCATCAACCAGCCGAAAGCTGGTTTTTATGCCCATAAGCTACAATGCTTAACGGATACTATCAAAGACTGGTTAAGCCGATAAATCAATCTGCTGTATCGTATTAACTGAACCCTCTTCGCTTACCCATACACTACTCGCTCTAACAAGACCTAAGGTTTGATTAGAACTATCTTTAATCGCAAAAGGTGTTGAGGTCGCTTTTAGATATATCGCTCCTATCCCTAATGCTGGCAAGCTGGTTAATTTACCTTTGCCATCTGTAGTATCAGTCCACACTTTTAACTGTTGAAACTTAGCATCGTTTTCATCCAGCCACGCATCATGGTTTTCGTCAAATTGCGCTAATTCACCAAAACCATTGCCGGTCTTCGCACCAAATAGCTCGCTACCATTATTAATCTTGCCATCATCATTTTTATCAAACACTAAAAAACCAGAACCGCTAGCAGGAGCATTGATAGACTCGGCTACGCCATCGGAATTTAAATCAAAAGCAAAACGCTGATTACTTAATTGCGCGGCTGTGCCATTAAAATTTATTATTAATGGATCGGTGACTACAGGGTCACCCCAATGTAGATGCGTGACACTAGATTGATAAAATTCACGCTGCATGGATAAGGTTAAATCAAACGCTATTTCTTTACCATCAGCGGTTTTAATCACACCATTGCTTTGAAAAACCGTTTGTTCGACTTCTTGATAACTCGCTTCTTTACTGTAATCAATACTAAAACCCATTCGTTCAGATTGAGGCGACTCAGAGTGATTAGACGCCGATACAGCATGAGAAGTAGACACTTGAGAGAGAGAAGAAGACTGTTGTAAATCGCCGACATTAAAGAGTTTCAATTTTTGCCCAGTCATTTTCTCTAACAAGCTCAGCAATAATTGTATTTTTGGATCACTGACATCAGCATTAAGCGTCGCCTCAGGTATCGACGGCTCCGGCAGTTTATGCTGAGCCGCTTCGCTGAGCGTAATTCGGACATCTGACTTAGATGACCTAGGCTCAGTAGGCGGCGCTACCGTCACACGCAAATTCTCCTGCACACGGTGCTGCTCGCGCTTAAAATGACTTGCTTCAGCCGTCAACGCATAACTTGTGATTTTCATAGCATCCTCCTGCTTTACAATAAGCGCTTTATCGGCTAGCAAAAGGTTTTCTTTATCTTATTTCAGCGTATGCTCTTTGGCATTTAACACTAACGGAGCTGATAATACGACGATACAAACCAGCCACAGCAGCAATTGACTATTGGTTAGCGTAAACGTCAATGCCAAACCTAAACGACTCATCGCTTCAGGATAATCCGCCACCAAATCCCGGCTAATATAAAATGCCCAAGTTTCGCCGATAATCAGCGCTAGTATCGTCGCTAAAAAGCCATAGCCTAATAGTTTTTGCTGTTCGGGTTTAATCGAGTTAAAGCCTGTTAGCCGGCCTAAACTTAACAACTGCCAGCGTTCTCTATAATTGACTTGCGCAGTCAGCCAAGTACATAGCATTAAAGACACAGTTGCCCCCACAACCAATAAATACATCATGGTGGGATAGCTAATATAACGACCATTAATCGCCAAACACAAGGTCTTATAAATCGCAAAACCTATCGCTAATATATACATAGACTGAAAATATTCAGCTAACTTAGGCTCAGCATCCACGCCCATTAACACTTGATAGCTGCGGTACAAACCAGCTATCGCCACACCTAATGAGACTAAGGAGGTTAATACTGTAAAAACTCGCTGCCAGTCGCTATAACTGGTATTCCATAAAAATTGCGCTTGCTTAACCCAAGCCACTAATAACACCTGCACTAAGATTAGCCATAGCATAGCTTGCCAATCTGACAGCTGGTATAACGCCTTGCGCATAGCCACGGCAATGATTAAAAAAATCACCAGTGCCGGTGCAATATTTATTAACCAATCAGGATTTTCATAAACTTTGCCCGTTAAAGGAAAGACTTGCTCTCTATCGACCGATAATAAGCCCCAATTCGCACCAACCACGCCCTCTAGCTCGCTTTTCCACGGCTGATTAATCGCTTCGACGATGTTATAGTCAAACTGGTTAGCGTTAGCCACTTGTATTAAGCCGCGAATAAATTTCGCTTCATTCATTACACTAGGGACAGCCCAACCTCGTTGCTTACCCGCACTAGGCCATCCTGATTCACCGATTAAAATAGGCTTATTAGGCGCAATGCTTTCAGCTTCTTTTTGGACATGTTGATAAATCTTTTCAATATGTTTAGGTGCAACCTCAACTGCTATCGGCTCATCTTCCCAATAAGGCAAAATATGAATCGTAATAAAATCAACTTCTTTAATCAGCTCAGGATATTTCATATACATAGACCAGACATCAGCATACGAAACTGGCTGCTTCACTTGGCGCTTTACGGTACGAATGTAGTCAATTAACGCTTCAGGCTCTAAATCACCACGCAACAACACCTCATTACCGACAATGACGCGCTTAACCACATCGGGATTAGCATTAGCGGAACGAATTAATTCGTTAATTTCTAAGTCATTACCTTTCTTGACCCCACCTAACCATGCTCCTTGTATCATTGCTAAGCCATATTTTCTCGCTAACGCTGTAATTTCAGGCATCGTACCTTCTGCACTCGCATAGGTCCTAATCGAATGGGTTTGCTCGCTTAATAAGCGCAAATCTTGCTCTATTTCTTGCTTAGTCGGAAATTTGCCGTCCATAGGACTTTGACCTTCGCGAAACGGTGCATACGATAAACTGTTTAGCTTGCCTTGTGGCACATCTACGCCGACTTCTTGCGGCAAATTAGATATCCAAGATAACAATAAGGCCGTTAATGCAATGAGCAAAACCGTTGAATAGAACTTCATAAGACACAATGAAAATGGATTGACAGGAACCGCATAAGCACACGGTTTAATAGGAAAAACAGAGTATGAACAGGTTAAACGCGAACGCTTTAGTTCCAAGCACTCGCGTCGATATGACCTAAACCTTTAAAAACTGGCTTAGCAAACCAAAAACCCTGCATTAATGTAATTCCTAAAGAATGTAAAAAATCGCGCTCAGCTTTTGTTTCAATACCTTCAGCTAACACCTGTATATTCAATTCTCGGCACATGGCAACAATGCCGCGCAAAATCGCTTGCTTGGGTCGAGAACAGTTAATATCCCGAATTAAATACATATCGATTTTTAAAATATCGGGTTGATAGTCGGCTAAGAAATTTAACCCGGAAAAGCCCGAGCCAAAGTCATCTAGCGCGGTCATAAAGCCAAAACGTTTATATTCTCGGAAAATATTAACCAAATGATTTTTATCCATCACTTTTTCATCTTCAGTGACTTCAAAAATAATTTGCTCAATAGGAAAATTGTACTCGCGTGCCGCTTTAAAAGTGCTTTGAATACAGGTCGTGGGGTCGTAAACGGCATTAGGCATGAAATTAATGGATAACTTCCCTGTAATACCTAGCGATGCCGCGCCTTTGACGGCTTTAATTCGGCAAGCTTGATCAAAGCTATAACGATTTTCTTCACTAATTTTTGATAAAACAGAAAATGCCGATTCTCCTTGACAGCCTCTGACTAACGCTTCATAACCGAAAATCTGTTTATTACCATAATCAACAATCGGCTGATAAGCGTAGTCAAATTGGAAATCTAAAGGCTTTGCGTTTTGGCAAAAATCACATGGCGGCGTGATGACATTGTGATTATGTTGTTCAGACTCCATTTTGACTCACCTATCAGTTGAATAACTTAATTTTTAGATTTATCAACAATTTGATTTGCTTTAATCCACGGCATCATGCTACGCAAGCGCGCACCGACGACTTCGATAGGATGCTCAGCCATTAATCGACGTCTTGCCGTCATTTCTGGATAATTGGTCATCCCTTCGGCGATAAAGCGTTTGGCATATTCACCATTGCGGATATTGGCTAACGCTTCGCGCATGGCTTGGCGGCTTTGCTCGTTAATCACTTTAGGGCCAGTCACATATTCGCCATACTCAGCATTATTAGAAATCGAATAATTCATGTTGGCAATACCGCCTTCATACATTAAATCGACAATTAATTTTAACTCATGCAAACACTCAAAATACGCCATTTCAGGCGCATATCCGGCTTCCACTAAAGTCTCAAAACCGGCTTTAATTAACTCGACCGCACCACCACATAACACGGCTTGTTCGCCGAATAAGTCAGTTTCCGCTTCATCACGGAAAGTCGTTTCAATAATGCCTGAACGGCCACCGCCAATTGCTGACGCATAGGATAAACAAATTGCTTTTGCCATACCTGAAGCATCTTGTTGCACTGCGATTAAATCAGGTACGCCACCGCCTCTGACGAACTCAGAGCGCACGGTATGACCCGGTGCTTTAGGTGCAATCATAATCACATCTAAATCAGCGCGTGGCACGACTTGGTTAAATAAAATTGAAAAGCCATGCGCAAACGCTAATGCTGCACCTTGCTTAATATTAGGCAGAATTTCAGACTTATATAATTGAGCTTGAAATTCGTCAGGTGTCAGTATCATGACGATGTCAGCCGAGGCAACCGCATCTGCTACTTCTTTGACCTCTAAACCGGCTCCTTGCGCTTTAGCAACCGAAGGTGAACCGGCTCTTAAACCAACGACAACGCTTACGCCTGACTCGCGTAAATTTAAAGCATGCGCATGTCCTTGCGAACCATAGCCGATAATCGCGACTTTTTTAGCTTGAATGATAGATAAATCCGCGTCTTTGTCATAATAAACTTGCATGTTTTTTCCTGTGTTACTGTATAAAAATTTAAGGTGTGAGTAATTATAAATGCAGACCTTTTTCGCCGCGTGAAATACCGGTAGGACCTGAGCGCACCACTTCGATAATCGCTTCAGGCTCTATCGCAGCGACAAACGCGTCTAATTTATCTGATGGGCCTGTGACTTCAACCACATAGGTGGTCGGCGTCACATCTAAAATTTTGCCGCGAAAAATATCGGCTAAGCTTCTAACTTCGCTACGATTATGATCATTGGTTTTAATCTTCACCATCATCAGCTCACGCTCGATATGATCGGATTCAACTAAATCAATGAGTTTAACCACATCGATAAGCTTGTTTAATTGCTTAGTGATTTGCTCAATCACATCCTCGCTACCGCTAGTCACCAATGTCATTCTCGATAAACTCGGGTCTTCAGTCACGGCAACCGCTAATGATTCGATATTATAACCGCGTGCCGAAAACAATCCGGCTACTCTGGATAACGCACCGGATTCATTCTCAATTAAGATAGAAATAATATGTCTCATCACGCTAACTCCCTGTCGGTAGACGTGCCTGGCGCTACTCTTAGCTTCATGTCGTGATGGCCTTTACCCGCTTCAACCATCGGATAAACGTTTTCCGTTCTATCGGTAATAATATCTAAAAATACGGTGCGATCTTTTAACGCAAAAGCCCTCTCTAAAGCGGGTCTAAGTTCTTCCGGCTTTTCTACTCGCATCCCGACATGCCCATAGGCTTCGGCTAGCAAGACAAATTCAGGTATTGTGTCCATATAAGAATGCGAATAGCGGCTTTCATAAGAAAACTCTTGCCATTGCCGTACCATACCCATATAACGATTATTTAAGTTAATAATTTTAATCGGCGTTTTATACTGTAACGCCGTAGACAACTCTTGTATGCACATTTGAATACTGGCTTCGCCGGTTACACAAGCGACATCTGCGTCAGGAAATGCCAATTTAACGCCAATCGCAGCAGGCAAGCCAAATCCCATCGTGCCTAATCCACCTGAATTAATCCAACGTCTAGGCTTGTCAAAGCGATAATATTGCGCCGCCCACATTTGATGCTGACCGACGTCAGAAGTCACATAAGCCTCACCACGCGTAACTTCATAAAGTTGCTCTATCGCAAATTGCGGTTTAATGAGTGGACTTGAGCGATCATATTCTAAGCATTGCAATGCTCGCCATTGTTCAATCTGCTGCCACCAAGCCGACAACGCCACATTATCCGACTTGTATTTGCTATCTTTTAGCACTTCAAGCATTTGCTGTAAAACCGGTTTAACCTCACCCACGATAGGAATATCGACTTTAACCGTTTTAGAGATAGACGCAGGGTCAATATCAATGTGAATAATCTTGGCGTAAGGACAAAATAAATCCAACTTGCCCGTTACCCTATCGTCAAAGCGCGCACCAATCGCAATAATTAAATCGCTTTCGTGCATCGTCATATTGGCTTCATAAGTGCCGTGCATCCCTAACATGCCGATAAACTGCTTATCATTAGCAGGATAGGCGCCTAACCCCATCAACGTATTAGTCACCGGAAAGCCTAAAAAGCGACTGAACTCGGTTAACTCTTCGCTAGCTTCGCCTAATACCACACCACCACCGGAATAAATAACCGGTTTTTTTGCTGTTAACAATAATTCAACAGCACGTTTAATCTGACCTTTATGACCGGAAACAGCTGGATTATACGAACGTATTGAAACCTTTTTAGGGTATTTATAAGGAACTTTAATTCCTGGGTCGGTAATGTCTTTAGGAATATCAACAACGACGGGGCCTGGCCTACCGGTTGTCGCAACATAAAACGCTTTTTTAACCGTTTCAGCAATTTGATTAACATCTTTAACCAAGAAATTATGCTTTACGCACGGGCGGCTAATACCAACCATATCGACTTCTTGAAACGCATCGCTACCAATGACAGACGATGGTACTTGCCCGGAAATAACCACCATAGGGATGGAATCCATATAAGCCGTCGCAATACCGGTAATCGCATTGGTTGCGCCTGGTCCTGAAGTGACTAAGACGACACCAGGCTTACCGGTCGCGCGCGCATAACCGTCGGCGGCATGAGTCGCGCCTTGCTCGTGTCTCACTAAAATATGCTTAACCGCGTCTTGCTTAAAAAGTGCATCATACAGATGCAACACCGCACCGCCGGGATAGCCAAAAATATATTCTACGCCCTCGTCTTTAAGGCTTTGGACGAGAATCTCTGCGCCGCTTAACTCCACGTTCACCTCGATTGTGATTCAAAACTATAATTATTTTGACAACTCAGAGACATAGAATCGTAGATTCGGCCGTGCTATAAAACTCGCTTTAAACGCCTGTTCATCAACAACCTGACAGGAATACAACCTCTGAGCGTCTTTTTGACAGTGTTAACATTAACCGCTGTAACCAGACATTCTACTAGGTTCTAGGCAAAATTGTAATAATCGATTGTTTTTGTAGGCGATAAAGCGAGCTTATTTGTTAGCGTAAAAACAGCCTTATTATTTTAAGGTTTCGGTTTGACCTATATTTAATGGTTTCTCATTCAAAGCTCGTTGATAAGCACTCACTTCATCGTTGTCCGCAGCAGAAGGCGTAGGCGCACTTAAATCAGTCACATAAACATTGTCAAAGCGGTGAATGGTAGGAAATGGCTGAGCACTGTAACCCACTAAGCCGACTCGACCGGCTGGCAATGGTGCTGCATCAGTAAACTTGTAAACTAATTTGTTGTTAACATAAAACTTTAACACCGAACCTTTAGCAACAACACGAATACGGTTGCCTTTAGTATCGCACCGAAGCGCATCTGAAGGCGTCCACGGCTGAATATTCTCATACACGCCATTAGTTAATTTAATGACGTTATAGCCTGACGGTAACACGCCATTGCACTCTGCGCTAAAACCAAACGCATAACCACTGCCTTTCTCAATGCCGGCAAGATGATAAAAATCTGGCGTAGCACGCACAAGCACATAAGCAGCATAGACATCGTTATTTCTAGCTGAAACGCGAAAATCTAAGTCTGCATATTCGGCACCCGCATACGTCGAAACCATAACCGTATCATTCTCCGCATCACTCGCTTGATACGAGCGATTAGCCGTCGCGCGGCCTTTTATTTGCCACTGCGCAGGCGTTTGAGCTTCCCAATCTTGTGCTAAACCATCTTCAAAATCTTCTTCATAATCGACTGCATAAGCAACTTGCGCAGCCATTAACGAAAACATAAAACCAATCAAATACTTACTTATTTGCATAACATCTCCTAAAAAAATGAATTAACTTAAGTTATGTAAGGCTTTTCCTACACCGATGTAAGGCATCACTGTCAGCCGAATCTGTGTTAAATTCAGCCTTGTCTGATAGTCAATCCAGACTAACAACCCTACAATCAACCCAACATTTCAATTTACGACAAAGCGTTAGGGTCTACGTGTTTAAACGTTTATTGCGCGGTAGGGGCAATCACAATGCATAAATCAACAAACATGCAACGTGAGCCAATAACACTAAACATCACACCTAAAACAGCACAGTCGAATAAGACTAGGAACGGCTTAGTGTATTTTATGATTACCTATCTTTTTATACTCATCATAACCGCAGTCGCATCTGGCGCTTTAGGCTGGTGGTTGGCAATACGTCACGTTAAAACACAACCGTTGAATACCAACAACTTGACCTCAAACGAGCCAAACGCCGAACCAGACGCCAACACAGTCCCACAACTTAAACCGGAATTTAGTGCTGAACTAGCAAAACACGTACAAACCGCTAAACAACAAACGGATACCTTAAACTTGTTAAACCAACGTATTAACAACGTGTTAAAAACCGTTGATTACCTACAGCAACAACAACAAACAATTGAAAAGCTAGAACCGATGATAGCGAATTACATCGCTAGCATTGAAACCTTCAGCCGCAGATTAACGCCTATTTGGGCGGCGTAAGTCGAATCCTCACGCACTCAAATGGATAGCGCCATCGTAGAACTCACTGGTCAATTCGATGCCATTGTTAAACAACTAGACGAATTACTCAGCAAATCCCGCACAAATTTAAGCAACGGTAACGACACAGTCTTAGTTTCTAGCCGCGAACGCTTAAGTACCGTGATTATGAATTTGGATTTAGCGTTAACCAACAAACAGCAGATGCTCGCGCAAATCCACGGTTTATTAGACTTTGTTGACGAAATGAAAGACATGTCACAACAAGTGGTAGCGATTGCTCATCAAACCAACTTATTAGCGCTTAATGCCGCTATAGAAGCAGCAAGAGCTGGCGATGCGGGTCGGGGTTTTGCCGTCGTTGCCGATGAAGTCAGAAAATTATCCAAAAACTCAGCGGCAACAGGCAAAGACATCACGAGCAAAGTCGATCAAATCAATGAAGCTATTATTGAAGCCCTAGCCGCAGTTGAGTTAAATGCCGAACAAGACGCCGGGGCTGTTATGAAAGCGAATACAAGTCTGCAAGAAGTCATGGATGCTTTAGAGCAAGTATTTACCGAGCTGCAACACAACACCGATGCCATGGGCGTCAATGCACGGCAAATTCAGACAGAAATCGGCGAAGCGTTAATGCATTTTCAGTTTCAAGACCGGCTCAATCAAGTGTTATCGCATGTCAGAGATAGCATTAACCAATTCCCTAACTATCTCGAACATAGCCATCAAGACGGTGTGCTAAACCTAAAACCACTAGCCATTGACACCTTGCTAGTCGAATTAGAAAAAAGCTATGCCATGAAAGCTGAACGCCATGCCCATCAAGCTGTGCAAGCATTGACAAACCAAGATGATGAAATCACTTTTTTTTGAGCCATGTCTAAAACCATCTTAATCATCGATGATTCAGCCAGCATACGGCACAGCACCCAAAGCGCGCTGCAAGATGCCGGTTATCACGTCATAGAAGCTATCAATGGTCAAGATGGACTTAAGCATCTTAATGGTCAAAAAATTCATTTAATTATTTCCGCCGTCAACATGCCGCAAATGGACGGCATTACTTTTATGCAAGAAGCCAAAAAACGCCCTTTATACCAATTTACCCCCGTCATCATGTTAACCACTGAAACAAACCAAAATCTGCCACCGCATTATTCATCAACCAATGCCAAAGCCTGGCTGACCAAACCTTTTCAGCCTACGCAAATGCTAGCCGCAGTAACCAAACTCATCATGCCTTAGCCACACAGGTAACGCTTATGGATACTTACAGCCTAGAAGGTGAATTAACGATTTTTACCGCCGCACAGCTCAAACCAGACTTATTAAATTTTCTGCATTCGAGCACCGCGCCAGAATTAAACCTCAACGCCGTCACCGAATGCGATACAGCAGGCTTACAACTGCTTATTTTATTAAAACGAGAAGCGAATCTAACCGGCAAATCCATTAGCTTTATCATGCACAGCAAGGCTGTCATTGAAGTGCTTGAATTAGCGCGGTTAACCAGCCAATTTGGTGACCCAATCGTATTAGCACACAGTTAAGGAGCCACAAGCGATGAGCTTTGAATTAGACGATGACATGAAAGCCGCGTTAGTTACCTTTATTCAGGAAAGCGTTGAGCTGTTACAAGAACTAGAAGACCGGTTAATGATACTAAGCGGTCAAGGCGCAAGCGATGACGACATTCAAGCGATTTTTCGTTGCGCCCATACGATTAAAGGCACGGCAGGCTTATTTGGCTTAGATGCTATCGTGCGCTTCACCCATATTATGGAAAACGTGTTAGACCGAGTGCGTAAACACGAATTAGATATTAGCCCTGATTTAATTGGACTATTGCTAAAAAGTGGCGACCATTTACGCGTTCTAGTCGATGCAGCCAGTCAAGGCCGTGATACCACATCGCCTGAACAACTTGCGCTGGGCGAATATTTATTAAACCAACTCAAAAGTTATCAAAATACCTTAGAGCTGCCAAAAACTTCAGCTAGTACGCAGCACAAAGTAGAAACCATTAGCACGCCACAAAGCGCATCGGGCAATTGGTTATTGTTTTTGCAATTTAACGAGCATTGTTTACGCGATGGCATGGACCCGCTCTCTTTCATCCGTTACTTAACCACGTTAGGCGATATTGTTGAATTATCGACCTTCGCGCATAACATGCCTGATGCCGAACACATGGATCCTGAAACCAACTATTTAAGCTTTGAAATTATCTTAAATAGCAACGCCGATAAAGAAGCAATTGCTGCTGCTTTTGAGTTTGTCCGCGAAGGCAGTGTCATACACATCATCCCGTTAGAGCATCGCATCCCCTATTATGTCGAGCTGATTAACTCGCTAAGCCCAGAAGACGCTAAGCTAGGCGAACTACTGATTAAATGCGGCGTAATAACCCAACACGAATTAGACCAAGGACTTAATACACAAAGCAGCGATACAACAATGAATAAGCCCATAGGTGAAATTCTTGTTGAACAACGCGTTGTGCAACAACCAATTGTCAATGCCGCATTAACTAAACAACAAAACATTAAAGAGCAAAAAGCCAGAGAAAACCGAAGCATTCGCATCGATGCCGAACGTTTAGATAAACTCATAGATTTGATTGGCGAACTGGTCATTTCAACCTCGGTCGCCACGCTCAGCGCGAAACAAGTGCGTAGCGTCGTATTACACGAAGCCCATGCCCATGTTAATAGCTTGGTCGAGGCGGTTAGAAGTAGCGCGTTACAACTGCGCATGGTGGCAATAGGCACGGTATTTAGCCGATTCCAACGCGTGGTTTATGACATCAGCAAGGAACTGAACAAAGACATTAAATTAGAAATTAGCGGTGCTGAAACTGAAGTCGATAAATCCGTCGTCGAAAAAATCAGCGACCCACTAACCCACATGGTCAGAAATGCGATAGACCACGGTATAGAAACCGCAGCTATACGCCTAGAGCGTGGCAAACCGCAACAAGGCACCGTCAAACTCAATGCCTACCACAGTTCAGGCAGTATCGTCATTGAAGTCAGCGATGACGGTAATGGCTTAGATAAAGACAGAATCCTAAATACGGCGATTACGCGCGGTTTAATCCCCCCTGGCACTGAGTTAACCGAACAAGAAACATATGCACTTATCTTTGAGCCCGGTTTTTCCACCGCAGCGCAAGTCTCTAACTTATCGGGGCGCGGTGTCGGCATGGATGTGGTTAAACGCAACATCAATGACTTACGCGGGGCAATAAAAGTCAATAGCGAAACCGGTGTTGGTACAACTATAGAAATTCACTTACCGCTGACGCTGGCGATAATCAATGGTTTTTTAACTAAAGTCGGCAATATTTCCTACATTATCCCACTAGACCGCGTCATTGAATGCCTAGAACTACCGGCCAATGAGCAACACGATTACATGGAATTACGCGGTGAAGTACTGCCATTTATTCGCTTACGCGACGTATTCAGCAGCACAGGTCCCATCAGCAAACGCCAAAACGTTATCGTCGTCGAACATTTAGGCTTAAAAGCCGGTTTAGTCGTCGATAGATTATTAGGTGAATTACAAACCGTCATCAAACCCTTAGGTGAACTATTTAGCCATGTCCAAGGCGTTAACGGCTCAACGATTTTAGGCAGCGGCGAAGTCGCGCTCATCATCGATGTCGCCACGCTTCTCGGCCAACAAGAAAAACTCATGCAAGCTAGCCTGACATCAGCGCTCGCCACTACCAACTAAAACACCACTCTATCTATTAGGAGGTCACCATGACCGTCGCACAACGTTTATTACTCATCGCCGCCGCATCGGTTATCGGTTTAATCACGATGACGCTATTAACTTACTTGCAAATCAATCAAGTATTTGACAAGTCGAGCTATGCTGCGATTAACACCGTACCCAGCTATCAAAAGCTGGTTGATATACAACGAGAACTCACTGATTTACGCGAGCGTAGCTTATTTCATGTGATTATCACCGATGAAGCGGTTATGCGCGATATGGCGGAAAAAATCCAGCAGACGCGCAGTAACCTAGACAAAGAAATCAAAAATTACGAAACCAATGCTTGCCAAGGCGTGAGTTGCATGTCAGATAGCAAAGAACAGCAGTTATTTGACGCAATTAAAAACAAACTCATTGCTTATGATATTACGCGTTTAAAAGTCTTTACTTTCTCACAGCAAAACCAAACCAAAGACGCAGAAATGGTCATTCGCCAAGAGGTGATACCCGCATTAGCCGAATTACAACAAGCGTTTAAAGATGAAATGGAGTACAACGTTGAATTGGCAAAAAACGGCTTTGCTCAAGGTACTGCGGCTAAACAAACAGCCATTTCTTTGTCGCTCATCATAGCCTGCATCATCATTATCATCGTCAGTGTGACTAGCTACCTCATCGCCAAAAAATTAATCCAGCAATTAGGTGGCGAACCTGATGCCGTTGCTGACATTGCCAGCAAAATTGCTGTGGGTGATTTAAGCAGCCAAATAAGCTTAAAAACCGGCGATACCAGCAGCATCATGGCAGCGATGCAACACATGAGCAACACGATTAAACAATTACTCACCGACATGAGTCACATGGCCAGTGAACACGAAAAAGGCGACATCGATGTCATCGTTGATACCAGCAAATTTCAAGGCGATTTTAAAACCATGGCGCAAGGTGTTAACGATATGGTCGGCGCCCACATTGATGTCAAGAAAAAAGCCATGGCTGTGTTTAAACAATTCGGCCAAGGCGATTTCGATGCCCCTATGGAACAACTACCCGGCAAAAAAGCGTTTATTAATGAAACCATCGAACTCGTACGCAGAAATTTAAAACAAGTAATTGCTGAAATGGATAACATGAGTCGTCAACACGAGTTAGGCGACATCGATGTCGTTGTCGATGTTAACCAATTCCAAGGCGGTTTTAGAACTATGGCGCAAGGCGTTAACGACATGGTTGGCGCCCACATTGATGTCAAGAAAAAAGCCATGGCCGTATTTAAACAATTCGGTCAAGGCGATTTCGATGCCCCTATGGAACAACTACCCGGCAAAAAAGCGTTTATTAATGAAACCATCGAACTCGTACGCAGAAATTTAAAACAAGTAATTGCTGAAATGGATAACATGAGTCGTCAACACGAGTTAGGCGACATCGATGTCGTTGTCGATGTTAACCAATTCCAAGGCGGTTTTAGAACTATGGCGCAAGGCGTTAACGACATGGTTGGCGCCCATATAGGGGTCAAGAAAAAAGCCATGGCCGTATTTAAACAATTCGGTCAAGGCGACTTCAACGCGACTATGGAACAACTACCGGGCAAAAAAGTGTTTATTAATGAAACCATTGAATTAGTGCGCGGTAATCTAAAAGCCGTTATGGCAGATACTGACCGCTTAATCGAAGCCGCTAACGCCGGTCAGCTCAATGAGCGAGCCGATGCCAGCCAACACCAAGGCGATTACCGCCGCTTAATTCAAGGCATTAACCAACTATTAGACGGCATTGTTTTACCACTCACTGAAGTTGCTAATGTCCTAAGTGCCGTCGAGCAAGGCGATTTAACGCAGTCTGTTAAAGGTCATTACCAAGGCCAGTTAGCGGAGTTTAAAGAGACGGTTAACAACACCATTTCTAAACTGTCACAAACTATTGCTGAAGTTATTAATGCCACCGGTCAAATCGGCAATGCGTCAGAACAAATCAGTGCAACCTCAGAATCACTGTCACAAGCTGCCAGCGAACAAGCCGCAGGAGTCGAAGAAACCAGCGCCAGCATTGAGCAAATGTCTGCTAGCATTAACCAAAACGCCGAAAATGCCAAAGTGACCGATGCGATGGCAGGTAAAGCCGCTACCGAAGCGAATACCGGTGGTGCAGCGGTTAAACAAACTGTGACCGCGATGAAAGACATTGCCGACAAAATCGGCATCATCGACGACATTGCCTACCAAACTAATATGCTGGCATTAAACGCCGCGATAGAAGCCGCGCGCGCCGGAGACCATGGCAAGGGGTTTGCCGTCGTTGCCGCTGAAGTGCGTAAACTGGCTGAACGTAGCCAAGTCGCCGCGCAAGAAATCAGTGAACTCGCCGGTACTAGCGTAAAAACCGCCGAAGACGCTGGACACTTACTCGATTCTATCGTGCCCAGCATTACTAAAACATCGGATTTAGTCCAAGAAATCGCAGCAGCGTCACAAGAGCAATCGGCAGGTGTTGGGCAAATTAATTCAGCGATGAATCAAATGAATCAAATTACTCAACAAAATGCATCGGCGAGTGAACAATTAGCGGCAACCGCCGAGGAAATGAGTGCGCAAGTACAACAATTACAAAATCTCATGCAATTTTTCAAAATTGGCTTAGACTCAGAAGCGCCCTCAACACGAGCGCTGAAAACCGTAGTAAAAATGGAAACTAAAAAATCCAACCCATCTTATCGAAGCAACAGAACCTCGATAAGTCCAGTGGAACTCAGTCAATTTGAACGTTTTTAGTGACTATACCTTAAACAGTCACTTTGATTTTGGTAGATTGGGTACGCACAGCGTACCCTACAACGGATTGAAGAAACTGAAAACTGGTTCGATTGTAGTATACAAGCCTAGATACGCTTCGCCTGATACCAAAAGATAGAGGAAAACACAATGAACGCATTACAAGCTCAACCTATCCCAAACGCCAACTTAGCGCATACCGCTACGCAATCGGGTCAATATTTAACGTTTATGTTAGCACAAGAAATTTATGCCGTTAGCATTCTTAATATTAAGGAAATCATTGACTTCGGTCATTTAACCGAAGTCCCGATGATGCCAGAATTTGTACGCGGCGTGATTAACTTACGCGGACGCGTTGTTCCCGTCATTGATTTATTAGCTCGTTTTGGCAAAGGCGCTACCCCTATTGCCAAACGCACCTGTATTGTCATTGTCGAAACTGACGCCAATGATCAAACGCTTAAAAGCCAAGATTTAGGTATTATCGTCGATGCTGTAAATGAGGTCGTCAATATTGAAAGCCAAGATATAGAGCCGCCCCCTAGCTTTGGCACCGGCATCCGCCCTGATTTTATTGCTGGCATGATTAAACGCAATAACCGTTTTAATATTGTGCTGAATGTTAAACGGGTATTATCCGTAGAAGAAATGACGGCAATTAGTAAATCTGCTACCGAGCATCCATCCACTAAGCCATCAAGCGTACAGTCATAAACGTTAGTCACTAGGCTCTGAACGACCATGCGATTTTTAAACGGCAACACAAAAATGGTTAATCTACTATCCTGCACCGTCAAACATCAGGGTAGGTATCACATTATTGAGCATTTTATGCGATGATAACTGACTGAAATACTCACCTTGACAAAAGCACACATGGACAGCGATACGGCTATTAGATTACCCAGTAATATTCCACTCACTGATCAAGAATTTTTGTGGATTAAAGATTACTTATATAAAAACTCAGGTATTGCTTTAAACGATAGTAAAAAAGCCTTAGTTTCGGGTCGATTAGAGAAACGCTTACGTCACTATCAATTGACCAGCTATTACGACTATTTTCAGTTAATATCTAAGCCCGAAGCCGTAAGCGAACGGTTGATGGCGATTGATTTATTAACGACGAATGAAACCTATTTTTTTCGCGAGCCACAGCATTTTGATTTTTTAATCCAACAAATTTTGCCGAAAATTAGCAGCAGCCAAACCTTTCGAATCTGGAGTGCTGCCAGTTCTAGCGGCGAAGAAGCCTATACTTTAGCTATGGTGATTGCTGAATACAGCAAAAACTATCAATGGGAAATTATCGGTACCGATATATCGACAGCGATGTTAGAAAAAGCCAGACGCGGCTTATATCCTATTGCCGCTGCCGAAAAAATACCCAGGCTGCTGCTCAAAAAATACTGCTTAAAAGGTAAAGAAGAGTATCAAGATTTTTTATTAATCGACCCCATCATACGCAATCGGGTAACATTTAGTTATGCTAACCTTATTCAAACACTGCCTGAGCTTGGGGTATTTGATATTATTTTTCTGCGTAATGTCATGATTTACTTTGATTTGCCAACTAAACAACTCTTACTTAAACGCATTTATCACTGTTTAAAACCTGGAGGCTATTTATTTATTAGTCACTCAGAATCGTTACAAGGCTTAAATTCAGAGTTTCAGCCCGTAATACCGTCGGTTTATCGTAAAAATGAGCTATAACTCGCTCCCTACCGAAGCGGTGACAGAGGTCTTCCTACAACCAGGAGATTTTTATTTTGGTAAAGGCCACACGCGGGTAAAAACCATTTTAGGGTCTTGCGTCGCAATTACGTTATGGCATCCCCGCGCGAAAATAGGCGGCATGTGCCACTATATGTTGCCTAAGCGTAGCGAACATTCCTTTTGCGCCCAGTTAGATGGTCGTTATGCCGATGAGGCCTTGCAATTATTTATGTTGGAACTGAAAAAAACCGCCAGTCATCCGGCAGACTACGAAGTGAAAATGTTTGGTGGTGGCAATCAATTCCCAACCCATTGTCAAACCAGCAATTTGAGTATTCCAGATAATAATATCCGAGCTGGAAAAAAATTATTACGCTTGCATGGCTTTACGACCAAAGCTGTACATTTAGGTAGTACTGGACATCGCAGCATTGTCTTTGAGCTTTGGAATGGTAATGTCTGGCTAAAACCAATACAGTTCGGCGCAACTATTGCTGAACAAAAAAGGGGTATACTGTAG
>CAWUNX010000002.1:0-32264 GCA_963923905.1 uncultured Methylocucumis sp. | reverse complement strand
TTAAGCGCGTTAGATGCGTTAACACGCGGTAACTTGCAAGATGAAATCTTATCGATTTGGGAACAAGACAAAAAGACTTGTATTTTAATCACCAATGATGTTGATGAAGCGATTTATATGGCAGATCGGGTGATTCCATTAAATCCAGGCCCTAATGCGACGTTTGGGCCCGCTTTTTCCGTAACCTTGGATCGGCCTCGCGATAGAACGGCGTTAAATCATGAACCAGAATTTAAACGCTTGCGCGGTGAAATTACTAAGTATCTGATGGACATCGGTATCGCTAAAGCGGCTGAAGTTAAATCGAATTTAGTATTGCCTAATGTCAGACCCAATACCAGTAATGATTGGGATAAGGACACGTCAGCTTTAAAGCCTGAGCAATCCGATTTAGGTAAAGCGCGTTATTTAGAGTTTTCTAAGCTGAGCAAGATTTATCCTAAGCCAGGTGGTAATGGCACGGTAAAAGTCGTTGATGGTTTTGATTTGAAAATGAAGAAAGGCGAGTTCATTTCTATCATCGGTCATTCGGGTTGCGGTAAATCCACGGTATTGTCGATGGCGGCGGGTTTAACCAGTATTTCTGAAGGCGGTATTATCTTAGATAACAAAGAAGTCGATAGCGCAGGTCCTGATAAAGGCGTGGTGTTTCAAGCGCCAAGCCTATTTCCTTGGCTTACTGCTTTTGAAAACGTCATGTTAGGCGTCGATAAAGTCTATCCACATGCCAGCAAGTCTGAGCGTATGGATATTGTCGAATATTATCTGACCCGCGTGGGTTTAGGCGATGCGCTTAATAAAAAAGCCAGCGACATGTCAAATGGTATGCGGCAACGCGTCGGTATTGCCAGGGCATTCGCGCTATCGCCTAAGTTGTTATTATTAGATGAGCCGTTTGGTATGTTGGATTCATTGACCCGTTGGGAATTGCAAGAAGTGTTAATGGAAGTCTGGGAACGTACTCATGTTACCGCTATTGTCGTCACGCATGATGTGGATGAGGCGATTTTGCTAGCCGACCGCGTGGTCATGATGACGAATGGGCCTCATGCCAAAATTGGTAAAATTCAAGAGATTAACTTACCTAGACCGCGTTCACGCAAGGCATTATTGGAGCACGATGATTATTATTCTTACCGGGAAAGCATTCTGACTTTCTTAACCGAGTGCGATCATACGCATTAAAGCGCTTTATTTTTATCTATTCGAAGGGGAGCATTATGCTTAATCTACAGTTACACCGCTCTAGTTTATCGCTAGCGGTATCGGGACTTTTACTAGCCGCATTAAGCCAACCGGCTGCTGCGGGTGTTACGCAAGAAATTGAAGATGCGTTGAATTTTTACCACTACGGTCATAATGGCGCGATTAAACTTGATTTAAACTACCGGTTTGAAAACGTTAACCAAGATACTGGTTTGGCTAAAACAGCTAATGCTAATACCGCGCGTTTACGCTTAGGCTTTCTAAGTCCTACGTTCCATGGTTTGCAAGCGTATGCTGAATATGAAGGCAATTTAGCGTTGGAAGAAGATTACAACAGTACACGCAACTTTCAAACGCAATACTCAACGGTTGCCGATCCCGATATGAATGAGATTAATCAATTATGGTTAGCTTATACCGGTATTCCCGACAATATATTTAAAGTCGGTCGCCAACGCATTAAGTTGGATGATGACCGCTTTATCGGTAACGTGGGTTGGCGACAAATGGAAACCACGTTTGATTCGGTGTTAATCACGCATAATAACCAAACCTTATTCGGCTTAGTCGCTAACGTGGGTTATATCGGTAATGTAGAAACGTTTACGAGTACCCAAGAAAATATAGAATTGCCATTTATTAACTTAAATTACAAAGTCGGCGATTACGGTAATGTCGTGGCTTATGGTTATTGGATGGATTACACCGAAACGGCAAACTATGAAAAATCGAACCAAACTTATGGTTTAAGAGCAACATGCTGCACTAAACCGTTAGATTCGATTAAGATTAACGAAAATTTTGGCGTGGTATATACCGCAGAATGGAGTTATCAAAGTGATTACGGTCATGGCGCTACGGCTTATGATGTCGACCGCTATAACTTTATGGCGGGTGTTAGCGCTTATGGCATTATGTTCCAAGGTGCGGTGGAGCAATTAGATGGCACAGGTCTCAACAAACATTTTGACACGCCATTAGGTACTAATCACGCTTTCCAAGGTTGGGCGGATTTATTCTTGGTGACGCCGAACAATGGTATTCGCGATGTGTTTGGTACGGTGATGATTCCGTTTCAACGCGGGGATATTGTGTTAACCGGTGTTTACCATGATTTTTCTGACGATACCGGACAATTCGATTATGGTAACGAATGGGATTTCCAGGTGACCAAAAAGTTTGGCAAACACTATTCATTATTGGCTAAATACGCGTTTTACAATGCAGGCAGTGACGCAGCCTATTTTGGACCAACTGGGCTGGCTGCACCTAGCACCGACACACAAAAGCTCTGGTTGCAAGCGAATGTTAATTTCTAATTGTTAGTCTGGGTGCGCACAGCGCACCCTACGACAACACGAGTTTGTAGGGTACGCTGTGCGTACCTTTATAGCTGTTTAAAGTATATACTCGAGAAGCCTGTTCAGACATGGATAAGCTTTGTGAGTCCCCTCTATGTTGTTATTCAACGTGTTTCCACGATTTCTATCAACTAATGTTTATCGTTCTTGTTTGTTGGCATAACCGTAACGATAGCTGATAATCGATTGTTTGCACTCTAATTCGGCTGCGACACAGGCGCTCTTATGTTAAAGTCGTTATTCGCTTGGTTGGTCTTAGAAGCTACCCGTTATTTTTAAAGAGCACTGCTAGCCAGTGCCAGAGAAAATAGTAAGTCGTTATTCCGTTAACCCATTGAATGATAAATTGCTATGACAGAACTGATTTGGCTTGCTAGCGCCTTTTTGACCGGCTTGCTGGTAAGCAGGCTTTATTTGCCGCCGTTAGTCGGTTATTTATGCGCGGGTTATGCGTTAAATGCACTAGGTTTCCAGGTAGATGACACGTTAAAGCATATTGCCGATATTAGCATTGAGCTGATGCTGTTTACCGTAGGCTTAAAATTGAGGCTAGGGTCGTTATTACAAAAAGAAGTGCTTGGCGTCGGCGGTTTACATTTATTTATTGTAACGTTGGTTTCTATGGCCGTGTTCTTTAGTTTAGGCGGGCATATATCGGGTGGTTTTGTTTTAGGGGTTAGTTTAGCGTTTTCTAGCACCGTGTTAGCGGTAAAAGTGTTGGAAGATAATGGCGAGTTATCGACATTATATGGTCGGGATGTACTGAGTATTTTGATTTTACAAGATATTGTTGCGATAGGTTTATTAGCGTTTGCTAACAATACGCAACCTGAGCCTTGGGCATTGGCTTTGTTGTTATTACCGTTGTTAAGACCCATTGCACACCGTTTGTTGAGCATAAGTCGCGATAAAGAATTGAAGCTATTGTTAGGTGTTTCGTTTGCATTGGCGGGCGGAGAGTTGGCTGATAGTGTTGGAATCGCTAAAGATATTGGCGCGTTATTAATGGGCGTTATGCTGTCGGGACATGCCAACGCTAAGTCGCTTGGTGAAAAGCTGTGGGGATTGAAAGAGACGTTTTTAGTCGCGTTTTTCTTGCAAATTGGTTTATCAGGCTTGCCAAGTTATGAAGAGAGCTTGCTAGCTTTAGCACTCTTATCGCTATTGCCGTTGCAAGCGATAGTGTTTTTTGCGTTATTTATTGTTGTGGGCTTAAGAGCGCGCACGGCTTTTGTGTCAACCTTAGCGTTAACAACGTATAGCGAGTTTGCGTTGATTACTTCTGACTCAGTTGTTAGCTCTGGGTTGTTGCCACCGGTATGGCAAGCGATTATTGGTTTAGCGGTTGCCTTATCGTTAGCGATTGCGGCACCGCTTAATCATTTTTCTCATCAAATTTTTTCATTTGTTGAGCCTTGGTTAACACGCTTTGAGCGTAAGCTTTCGCATCCAGACCGTTTGCCGACGACTATCGGCGCGGCGGAATGGCTGGTGATTGGCATGGGACGTACCGGTGTGGCGGCTTATAAAGCTTTTAATAAACTAGATACGTTAGTTTTGGGTTTAGATGCTGACCCCGTGGTGTTGCAGCGTTTATTAGCCGATGGACGGCGTGTGGTGTATGGCGATGCCGAGGACGCAGAGTTATGGGAGACGCTTCCGTTGGCTAAAATTAAAGGTGTTTTGGTGACGTTACCGGATTTTCAGGCCAGGGCGTTTGCGATTGCGCAGTTAAAGCATAGAGCCTTTCAAGGCAGTATTGGCACGATTAGTTTTGATAATACTGAGCAAGCCGAGTTATATAGTTTAGGCGCACACTTTGTGATTCAACCGTTTGCCGAAGCGGGCAAACAATTAGTCGAGCAAATGTTTGTCGTGGCTGATGCTAGGTCTTAAGCTTTTTTTTATTGTCGGAGGCGAATAATAAGATAACACCGACCAGCGGGCTTAATAATAATGAGCCAAAAAAATAACCCCAAAAGCCAAAGCGCTTATTAATGCCAAACACGCCAACAAAAAAACTGGCAAATAAGTAATATAACCACCAAATCATTGCTGTTACTCCGTTGTTAAGGTTTTAAATTTGCCGTTAATCATCTGCTTTATAACGATTTTTTTAGTTTTAATTAAGCTCTTGCGGTCAAATTGGTAGTTTTGATAACTATTTTTAAAGCCGTATTGCATGGTTGCAGCTACTCTAATTGGCTCGGTTGATTTTGTTTCTTTATATGCTGACGCTAATACATGAACTGCTTGATAACCCTGGTAAGCAAAATAGCCTGGTTCGTAACTATAAGCTTGCTGAAACGCTGTTTTGAATGCTTGCGAGTCTATGGCTTCAGCATCATAAATTGAGGCAACATAGAGGTTATTAGCCGTATGATGTGACATGTCCCAGACGGCGGTGTTATCGAGACCTTCGCCAGTTAAAATAGGTTGGTTAACCCCCATAGTGCGTAGTTGTTCTATCATTTGCGAAGCAACTTGACCACGTCCTCCGAGTATTACCGCATCGAAGTCATTTTGCATTAATTCGTAGACCATTTCAGCTTTTGAGCTAAAGTTGCCATTGTCTTTATCTTCTTGCGTAAGATAAAACGAACGGCTAGCGACAATCTCAAAATCGTCACTAATGCCATCTAAAAAAGTGGTGTAAAAATCAAGACCATAAGCGTCACGCTCATACAAAACCAGTAGCTTAAACCAATTATGTTGCTTGGCAAACGCGATAAGTTGGTCGGCATAAGTACGGTTGGTTGGATTAATGCTAAAGGTAAAGCTAAACCCCGGTGCGGTGAGGGCTGAATCCGAGGCAATTGTGGAAATGAAGAGTAGGCCGGTATATTGATAGCTAATAGATGCAGGTATGGCGGTGTTTGAGGAGGAGTGTCCCAGTACGGCAACTAGCTCGTCTTGTTTAGAGACTTGCACCCAAGCCTCTTTGGTATGTTCGTCGCCGTCGCCGTCATCAAAGACATGCAGTATCAGTCTGCCGGTTGCGCTTTTTCCTTCGCTGTTAAGCGGAATACCTTGTTGATTAACTTCGCTAATGGCTAGGTTTATACCGTCAATGAAACTGGTTTCATGGTCTAAATCCCATACCGCTGCAACATGAATATTAGGATTGATTTGCTTTGCGAGTGTGGAGCGTCGTTGTAATACGTTATCGTAAGCGTAGTAGTAATCAAACGCGCATTTACCCGCGACGAATGTTAATAGCACAAACACCAACACCGGACTGCGGTATTTTTTGTGCATTTTATTGTCCGTTAGGCCCGCCTAAGATGATAGGCAATTGATTACCGCCATTACCAATGACAATGGTTTTGGCGTTATCTGAGTCGGCTAAGGCTTGTGTCGCTAATATGCCTTTCCATTTTAAAATATCTGGTGTGAGTGTGCTTTGCACCAATTGGTTGTAATCGGCTATGCCTTGCGCCTCGATTTTTTTGCGTTTAGCTTCTTGAATTTCCCGCTCTATGCGGTATTGATACGCTTCAGCGAGCTGTTTTTGCTCGATTTTGGTTTCAATTGCTGCTTCGACTTTTTTAGGTAAAATAATTTGTCTGAGAATTACGTCTTCGATAACAACATAATTAGTCTCTATCTCAGAAATAGTCTTAGAAATCATGTGTCTTAAGCCTTCTTCCTGGGTATAAAGCTGGTCGAGTGCCATTTTTCCGACTAAGATACGCATGGTGTTTTCGACCTCAGGAAATACGACTTTGTCTAGGTAATCCTGGCCAATTTGTTGATGTAAAATCCCTAAGGCATTGCGTCTTGGGTAATAACGTACCGATAGCAACAATTCGATTTTTAACCCTTCTGCCGTTAGTACATAAAAAGAGTAGCTTTTTTGTTGTACGCGAATATCGTAAATCGTCATCTTATTCCACGGTAAGACGATATGAAAACCTTCTTTATAGGTTTGATCGACTACCGTACCGCCTGCAAAGCGTCGATATAACACGCCTTCTTCACCGGATTTTATCGTGATAAAAATAAGCGGTTGAAAATAAATCAACACCAGCAATAAGACGATGGTGGAAGTAATGATTGCAGGCAAATAGCGCATCATGGCAGCAAATAAAAGCGTCTGTTTATGTCGTTGACGAGGCGGGAAGATGATGGCAACACATTAAGCTGTGTTGCCAGTCGAGTTGCAATCATTAAATGGTAGTATTAGGCGCTGGCTTTTTTCGCTGTAGTATCAGTGGCTGCTGTCGCTGCCAAGGTTTTACCTTCTTTGAATTGCTCAGCGTAATACGCGCGCACAGCGGCCGGGTCGAATGTTAAAAATGTGCCGCCAGATTCAAAATGTTGAATAAAGACTTTGCCTACGGCATACGTCGATGCGCCAGCCACCAATGGCATACTGACCGCGCCTAATGTCGTGCCTACCACTGGAATCATTTTAGTTAAACCGGCCAGGACTGGCGCAAAAGAAGACGGAAAGCTGCCACCGATTAAGGCGGCTAATATATTTTTAACTTTGCCTTCCATAAAAGTTACGCCATAAAGATGGCTTAATCGACGTAGCATTTCAATTTGTATGCCGCCTACGGCGATAAAATCAAATACCGGCACAGGGACTAAGCCTGCCGCCATAGATACATACATGCTGTTTTTTACTAACTCTTGCGCATTGGCAAAAGTATTATCTGTTTTAACCAAATCTGTCATCACACACCTCTCTTAAATTTTAGGAAAACCCAACTGCGTCAGAAGACTAATAAAGCATAATGAAACAATTGGTTTCTAGCAAGCATAGTCTAACATCTATTGCATTTAGCCGTGTTATCTTGTCAATCTAATCTTCTAAGATTCGGCTTTTTTGCGTAAACGCTCGGTTAAAACTCGCATAACGTTTAATGCAAAGTACGGATGTTCTTGAATTAAAAAATTAAAATCGCGCTCATTGATAGCGATTAATTCACAATCGGTGATAGCGTGGGCATTGGCAAACCGAATATGCGATTCGATTAACGCCATTTCGCCAAAAATTTCGCCAGCGCCCAAAGTAACTAGTGCTTTGCCGTGTAAGGTAATTTGCACCTCACCTGACTTTATATAATACATGACATCACCCACCTGGCCTTCGGTAAAAATAATTTGCCCAATTGAGTAGTTTTCTACAGGATGGTGGTTTTTTAAGAAATTAAAGTTGGGTGATGTTGTCATTAAGCGGCCATCGCGTCGATGTGTTTGACGATTTCGCTAGAGGCTAGCTCTAAGCCGTTTTTATAGCAGCTAACCGCAAGGTCTTTATCTCCATTTTCGGCGTATAAATCACCTAGTAGTTGATAGGCTTTCACCGTAGGCTCTTTCTCTATACTGGTTGTTAAATAACTAATCGCTTTTTCTAAGTGCTGACATTGCTGACTGAGTTTACCTAATACAGCCAGTAAAATAGCGTCATCAGGATGTAAGTCCAACCAGCGCTCTGCCATTGCTAGCTGTTTTTCCGGGTCGTCTGATGGAATATCGCCGAATAATGCCAGTAGCGTTGTATCCCATTGTATCGATAAAGCCAGTGTTAGCTCGTCTTCAATTAGCGCGCCAGCACCACTGTTAATCATGGCTGCGAAATAAATAGCCGATATCCCCGGCATTTTTCGTATGTAATTAGGCACTTCAGCCCAACGGTGTTGTATGGTTTCAATATCGCCTGTTTCAGCAGATTTTTTTAATAATTGACTAAAAGCTTCTGTTTCAAGCAGTTTGATTTCTGCTTCCATGAGGACTTTATTGGTATGCAACGATGGGATGAGTTTGCGAAGGCCTTCCCAGTCCCCAATGCGTTGGTAGGTTTGGTGTAGTAGTTTTAACACGCTAGCATGGCCGGGTTGCATAGTATTTAGCTTGGTTAGCGTTTCTAAGGCCTGCTCGAATTCGTTGCCTGATAAGAGTAGCTCGGCTTGCGTTAAACCTATGGCTATGCCTGATTCGGGTGCTTGTGCGGCGGCTTTGCGTAAATATTCATCACGTTTATCGATAGCGCCACGCGATTGTGCGGCACGAGCGGCGGTTAAATAGTGTAGTAATGGTGCGCCGCTATGGGAGGCGTGACGAATCAACACTTGTTCTGCTTTTTCAAAATTACCTTCAGCGCTGTCGACTAAACCAGCAATCAATGCTTCTTGAGAACGATTAAAGCGCAAGGTTTTACCGCGTTTTTTAAGTCTTGCTGGTAAACGAATAAGCCAGCCTAAGCCCCTAAAACAATAGTAAAGAACAAAAAAAGTAATGATTAAGCCAATGGTGAAAACGGCTAAGGTGGTTTCGATAGACCAATGACCTAGGCCGATTAAGACATAACCAGGTGTTTCAAACTCTTGTAGCCAATTGTTTATAAAAAAACTTAATGCGGCGACACAGACTAACGATATAAAAAAAAATATGACCGTCTTCTTCATAATTATTGCTCAGGTTGTTCCTCTGGCGACGCGTGTTCATCGACGGTCGGGTTCGCCCTAGGTTCGGACGGTGCGGGGGGAGAAATAGGAGCCGGTGTTGGCGCCGCTTCGGCAGCAATAGGTTTGGGCTTTTCTTTAGCGGCCTCGGGTTGTTCACCCGCTTTGTCGGCTTCTAAGCGTAGTTTGGCTAAATCTCGAAGCATTTTAACCGGCGTACTAATGTCGGGATAGTCTGATTCAATATCAGCGACGGATAGCTTTTCCAATGCTGATAGCATGGGCTTGCTTTGCTCATTAAGTAGAAAATGTTGCTCAATCCAGGTCTTGGCATCGTTAACGCCTGAGCTGAAAATAGATTGGTTGCGTTCTACCAGTGCAATCTTAATCATTTCCAACTTAACGCGTAGTTGTTCACGGATAAATTTGGCTTGTTCCGGCGTTAAAATTTCCGTGATGGCTTGGTCGGTATGGCGAATCGTGACCAGTCCATGTAAATGTTCAGTAGCTTTATCGAGTAACCCCTGTTCGGTTTCACTAGCACTCGTCTGTGCTTCTACAGGCGTTAACGGCTTTCCAGCGTAAGGCAGTAATAAGGCTAAACTATCGACTTGAGATTCTAGGCTTTGTACCATGACATACATGCCGACAATATCAGGTTGTTTAATAGCATGGATTAGCGCGATGTCTTTAGCAATTTGTTCGCGTACTTTATAAACGCCAGTATCTCCGCTTTCGCGTAAACGTTGGTCAGCGGCTTCTAACGCTTCTAAGGTTGTATGCAAATCGCCGACTAAATGCAGTCTTTCGTTGGCGACACTGAGTAGATATTCTGCATCAGCGACTAACCAATCGCCACGTGTTTTGCCGAGCTGGCGTTGAATATGTTGAATGGCCTCGTTTAATTCTTTACGCGTGTTGTCTAGTTTTTCATTGTGTAAATCAGAAAAGTCTGTCAGCGTTTTTGAATAATGCGCGTCTTTGTTGCCAATATTGGCTTCTAAGGAGGCCAATTGGTTTTGCATCGCCGTGATTTGATCTTGGTAGTCAGCGAGTTTTTTTAGCATCTTGCTTTCAACTTCACCGCCTAGACCCTCTTGACGGTCGCGTAATTGCGTAAATAGATAAAAACCTGCGCCGGTTATCGAGGCAATAATCAATAAAATAATGATGCCAAACCAAACGCCGCTTTGCGATCGCTTAGGTTTAACAACCTCGCTGTTTCCTTGTTCCTGTTGCTCAATCACGTCCGCCACGCTACTCCCCCGTTAAACATTCGGTTACTGCCGCCGCCAGTGCTTTATCATTGGCTTCCGTTGCAACGATAATTTGCTTAAAACCTATTGCCAAAGCCGCTTGCTTAATGCGGTCACTGAGAACAATAAGCGGTAAGGCAAATAACCGCTGATGATAAGTTGGCGGCAACATAACTAATAAATTATTTAAAGCTTCCACGCTTGTTATGGTAAGCGCGTCCAATTGCTGTTGTTGTAATAGTGAATCAATAATTGCAGTATCTGATTTAGGCGTTACTCTTTTATAGACCGCTAAATAGTCAACGTGAGCGCCTCTCGCGCGCAAAATTGCCGCTAAGTCTTCCAGACCGCCTTCGCCACGCACAATCAAAATGGTTTGCTTGTTAACCTGTTGCATCTCTGCGGTTGCCAACAGTGCTTCCGAGGAATAACCGTGGCTAGGAATGAGATGAACTGGTAAGCCAATAGACATCATTGCGTTTGCTGTAGTAGCGCCTATCGCTGCCAATCGTGTGCGCGTGGTGTGCGGCATTCTACCATCATCTAAATGGTAATAAAGCATAGTTACCGCATTGCTACTGACAAAAATAAGCCAATCATAGTGGTTAAGATTGGCTAAGCACTGTTTAATCCTTGTAGCGTCATCGATAGGCTGAATGGCTATAGTGGGTAATAACACTGTTTGTATCTGCTGTTGATGCAATAACTCGCATAACTGAGCCGCTTGATGTTCAGGCCTGGTCACTAAAACGCGCTTAGGGTTGTCGATTAAATTCACGCCTGCAACGCCTGTAAGATTTTATCGGCACCTTGACTTAATAAATGTTCAGCGACTTGCTGACCTAGTTGCTCAGGGTTGTTTAAATCCCCCGTCGCTTCACTTTTGTAAAGAATAGAGCCATCTGGCGCGCCGACTAAACCACGCAAAAATAATTCACCTTGTTGAATAATAGCATAGCCTGCGATAGGCACTTGGCAACCACCCATTAAGCGCGCATTAAGCGCGCGTTCGGCACGGACGCACACGACCGTTTCGCGGTCATTTAGTTGAGCTAATAAGTCATTCAGTGCTGCATCATCGGTGCGGCTTTCTATGCCGATAGCACCTTGACCAATCGCTGGCAGGCTATAACTTACTGGTAACATTTCTGTGATGCGCGCCGCTAGCTCTAAGCGTATTAGCCCGGCAGCTGCCAAAATAATAGCATCATAATCGCCAGCATCCAGCTTAGCTAACCGCGTATTGACGTTACCACGCAATGGTAACACCTCTGCTTGTGGAAATTTTTCTTTGATTTGGCATTGTCTACGCAGGCTTGATGTGCCAATTTTAGCATTTACCGGCAGCTCGTTAATCGACGCATAGCGGGTAGCAACAAAGGCATCACTAGGCTCTTCACGCATTAAAATTGCGCTTAAGCCTAAACCTTCTGGGAATTCCATCGGTACGTCTTTCATGGAATGCACGGCAATATCTGCTTCCCCGTCTAACATACCTTGTTCTAATTCTTTAACAAACAAACCTTTGCCGCCAATTTTTGCTAAAGGCGCGTCCAGAATTTTATCGCCGCGTGTGACCATTTTGACTAATTCAATTTCAAGGGCTGGGTTAATAGCACGTAGCCGCTCAGCGACATGTTCTGCTTGCCAAAGCGCTAATGGGCTTTGCCTAGTGGCGATACGAATAATTTGTTTATTCACTTGAATACGGGTCTTGTTATTAAATCGTCATATTGTAACCAATTAATTCAATAACGTATTGTCAGATTTTCGTTATCGATAAGGTTAGTCCATTGTTACCGATTGCAATAATTTTTTATATGCTTAAATTAGATATAGATTTCTAATCATATCGTTTTTATTAACAATAATGCGATTGCTATGATGTCACACACAAGCTGATTTGTTATTTCACTACTTCATAGGACGCAACGTTATGCCATTACAACAATTAGTCAATCACTTTAATGACCGCTTTGAGCAAGAGCATCATGCCAATTTTAGGCCTTTTATCGTCGAAAACGGTGCTGTACAGGGATGGTTTGGGCCAATTCGGATGGGTAGTCGCTTTTCACCGGTGCGCATGTTAACCAATTATGAATCGATTACCGGTCATTTAGTCCAATTGGCGGTTGCGCCACATGCTGGAAGCCTGCCTTATGATACTGGCTTTGAGTTTACCCATTTCTTAACTGACAGTATTAGCCAGCCTACTGATTTTCAATCGGTTATTAACTTAGATCGCTTATGCCGTACAGTCCACATGTTGAATTATTTGGGCTATGCCCATGTTAACGGACGCTTATTTTTAGATGTCGATCCAAGGCATATTTTAGGTGTTGATAGCAATCATGGTGTTTATTTTGAAGAAATTATTGTTAAATGCGGTTTAGCAACGAGTAATGTTGTGATTTCAATGGCGGTTAACCCATTTTATATTTTGCACCATAATCAATTGTTGGCGGGTTTGAACAATTACCGTAAGCAAGGTTATCAAATAGCGTTAAATATAGGTCGTTGGTATTCGGCGAATGGTTTAGTCGATTTTGTGACGAAGTTAGCGCCTAATTTTGTCCGCATTGATGTACCCGAGCATAATCCCCATGCACTTAAAGCAGAAATGCCTTGGCCTTATGCGTTGGATTCGTTACAGCAATTAGTCACGTTAATCGGCGGCCAGTCAATTTTGCAGCAAGTAAATTATCAAGATCAGGCGTTTACTGCATCAGCAGCGGGTTTTGATTGGGTGCAAGGCGGTTATTACGATAAACTGGCGGTCGATCATTTGCGTTGCTTATGAGGGGTTAGCGCTTTATTATAGCTATAAATATAGCCATAGTGAGGGGCGACGATGAAAACCAGTACCATAGCCGACGCTAAAAATAATCTTTCCCAACTCATCCATCAGCTCGATGCCATTGAAGCAATTCATCTCACTCGGCATGGCAAGCCGGTTGCCGTGATGCTGTCAGAAGCTAATTATCGAAGGCTTACCCAAAAAAACAATAGTGTGTATCAAGCTATTCAAAGTTGGCGTAGTCAATTAGACGAGGATTGGGCATGGACTGACACTGAACTTAATGCGTTGCGCGCTACTAGTCGGGAGCGAGAGTTTGCATGGGACGAATAAGGTATTTATTGGATAGCAATATCTTATCGGAGCCTGCTCGTTTAATGCCTAATCAACAGGTATTGCAACGGTTTGCCGAGTACGATGGTGATTATGTTACGGCGGCGACGGTTTGGCATGAATTAGTGTATGGTTGTGAGTTACTGGTTGCATCAAAACGAAAAACGCAGCTTCAGTCTTATTTAGACATATTATTGGCCAGTGGTTTGGGTATCTTGCCTTTCGACCAAGCGGCAGCGGATTGGTATGGAAAAGAGCGCGCTAGATTACAACGCCAAGGTCTTATGTGTTCTTATGCCGATGGCGAAATTGCAGCGATTGCTGTTACGCAACAACTGACGTTAGTGACTCGGAATACCCAAGATTTTGAGTACTTCTTGCATTTAAATGTGGAAAATTGGTTTCAATAATGTCTGGTGTGAGTTTGCCAAAATCTTTTATGCTAGTGCTTATTTCATAAATGGGTGATTGAAATGTCGGTTCATAGTGTGCAAACGTTGGCAGAACAGAGTCGTGTGGCTGCGCGTCAGCTTGCTGTCGTGCCTGAGGCGTTACGCAATTTAGCGTTAGCTAATATGGCCGAGGCGTTAGCTGCGGTTAAGCATGAGGTATTGACGGTTAATGCTGAAGAGATTGTTAAAGCGAGGGATGAGGGGCAATCTGACGCGATGGTCAAGCGGTTGACCATTGATGAAAAAACGTTTCAGTACATGTTATCCAGACTAAAGAAAGTTGCTCAACTGCCCGACCCGTTAAACCGTATGTTGGCTGGGCATACGAATCCAGCCGGACTTAAAGTGTATAAAAAATCAGTGCCATTAGGCGTGATTGGCATTATTTATGAGTCACGGCCTAATGTGACGACGGATTCGGCCGGAGTTTGTATTAAAAGTGGTAATGCGGTGATTTTACGTGGCGGCTCAGAGGCGTTGCAGACGAATACCGTATTGGCGGATGCAATGATTGAAGGCTTGGTTAAGGCTGGCTTACCTGAGCAGGCTATTCAAATGATTCGTGTGCCAGGACATGAGGCCGTAGGCGAATTGCTTAAAATGGATGCTTATATCGATGTGCTTATTCCTAGAGGTGGTAAGAGTTTAATTAAACGTATTGCTGAAGGTACGCGTATTCCGGTGATTAAGCATTATGACGGCTTGTGTCATTTGTATTTAGCTGCCGATGCGATACCAGAGCAAGCGGTTGCGTTGACGGTGAATTCTAAATGTCAAAGCGTACAAGTGTGTAATGCGTTGGAGACGTTATTAGTCGATAAACAGTGTGCCGATACGTTACTGCCGTTATTGCAGGCGGCGTTTAGCGCTAAAGGTATCGAGTTACGCGGTTGCGCGTTGACGCAAAAATTATTATCTGGCATCGTCGCAGCGAGCGAAGAGGATTGGCATACGGAATATTTAGCACCGATTTTGTCGATTAAGGTTGTTGACGGTATAGCGGATGCGATAAGCCATATTAATCAGTATGGTTCAGGTCATACCGATGGCATTGTCACGCAAAGTTTGCGCTTGGCTGAGCAGTTTGAGGCAGAAGTCGATTCGGCATCCGTGATGATTAACGCGTCTACCCGGCTATCAGGTGGTGGTGATTATGGCTTAGGCTCAGTCGTCGGTATTAGCACCGATAAGCTACATGTGCGGGGACCAGTTGGGCCTAATGAGTTAACGACGTATAAATGGGTCGCGTATGGTCAAGGGCATTTACGAGATTAATGACGCTCTGTAATCATCTGTAGTTATCGTTTGTTGGAATCGATTACAATTAACCCCAGCACAATTATTAACCTCGACTATTTATGGATGCTTTAGTTCTATTGATTCCGTTTTTGCCCTTGTTGGCTGCCGTTGTTATTGGCATAGGGCATGTGGCTGGGCTTTTCGTCGGCGAGCGTCGTGAAACTATGGTGGCAGAATTGGCGTGTGGTGCGCTCAGTTTGTCTTGCTTAATGGCGTTGACGCTACTCATCAGTCAGCATTTAGGTTATAACCAGGGGTATTTTAGTGCCGGGGTTTGGTTTAGTAGTGAGCATTTCATTGTTAAATTTAATTTTTTAACCAGTGGTCTTGGTATTAGGTTAGCCACGCTGTTTTCGCTATTGCTGGCGGTGATTGCGAGGTTTGCGGTTAATTATTTGCATAGAGAAACCGGTTTTTACCGGTTTTTTTTCGTGTTTTGTCTGTTTGCCGCTGCGATGATGTTTTTGCTGTTATCGGCAAATGCTTTGAATACGTTTATTGGTTGGGAAGTTGCTGGGGTATGTTCGTATTTGTTAATCGCGTACTCTTATCAGCGACCTGTGGCGACTGAAAATGCAACGCGCGTTTATTTGACTAATCGTGTGGGCGATGTGGGTTTTATTGTCGGTATTGGTTTGTGCTATGCCTGGTTAGATAGTGTAAATTGGCAAACCTTACAAGAGGCGGCTCAGGAGTTGACGATAGGCGAGGCGACGGGCATTAGTTTGTGTTTTGCGTTAGCAGCAGCGGCTAAGTCGGCGCAATTACCGTTTTCGCCGTGGCTGGCGCGCGCAATGGAAGGTCCTACACCATCGAGTGCAGCATTTTATGGTGCAGTCATGGTGCATTCAGGGGTGTTTTTATTGTGTTTAATGGCGCCGGTGATAGAGCAATCGCCATTTGCTAGAGCAGTTATTGGTTTAGTGGGTTTTGCTACAGCGGTTTATGGTTTTGTCGTCGTACAGACGCAAACCGATATTAAGAGTTTGTTGGTATTTTCTATTGCTGGGCATCTAGGCTTGATGTTTGTCGAGTGTAGCTTAGGATTGTGGGCCATCGCGAGCTGGCATCTTTGCGCACATGCAGTTGTGCGTTGCTGGCAATTATTAACCGCACCTTCGTTATTACAGCAGTTTAAGCCAGTGTTGAGTGTGTCCGAAAAAAAGACTTTGCCGGGTTGGCTTTATATCGTTTCATTGCAGCAATTTTGGTTGGATCAGGTGATGACCTGGGCGTTGATTAACCCTATCCGAGGCTTGTCACAAGATTTAAGCTATTTTGACGACCATGTGGTTGATAACATCATTGGTGTGCCTGCACCCGCCATTGGGCGGTTGTCATCGTTAGCACAAGTGGAGGAGGAAAGGCTTGGTGCGAGACTAAATGATGAGCTCGATGATTTTGCTCATGGCAGCGGTTTAGCCGGCGTATTAACTGTCTGGGCGGCTAAATTTGTGCATTGGGTAGAAGACCGTTTTGTGTTGCGTGGTGTCGGTAAAGATGCCATACATGCCGGTAAGCAGTTAGGGCATTTAGCCAATAAGTTCGAGCAAGTGATATTGCGTCCACGATATTTGGTTTTATTTGTTTGTATTACTTTTTTAGTGGCATTTT
The DNA here is from genome assembly GCA_963923905.1 of uncultured Methylocucumis sp. Classification (GTDB taxonomy): domain Bacteria; phylum Pseudomonadota; class Gammaproteobacteria; order Methylococcales; family Methylomonadaceae; genus Methylovulum. The sequence continues at coordinate 15,533 of CAWUNX010000002.1, read as the reverse complement.
AATTCATGAACATGGCGGTTTATTCTTGGGCTGACGCGGCAGCTTTCCCTTTATTGTCTAGCTTAATGCTGACGCCGTTACTGACGATGCTGTTTATCGCATTTGCTTCGACGGCCGCTAAGGCATTACGGATTGGGTTTATCGGTAGCTTTTTGACCGTACTGTTAAGTGGTTATTTATTGTTGGTGTTCGATGCCGGTAAGCCGGGGTTGCATTTGGTCGAACGTTTACAATTCGCCGGCATGAGTTATTGCGTCGGTGTTGATGGTGCGAATATTTTATTTATACCGCTTACCGCTGTGCTTAGCTTTTTGGCATTGGTGTATACATTAATTACTCGGCATGTAGGCGATAAGTTGTTTATTGGTTGTTTGCTAGGCTATGAAACGGTGTTAATCGGCGCATTTACTGCATTGAATGTCATGCAGTTTTGGTTTTGGACCGTGTTGGAGTTGGTGCCGGTGGTGTTGTTAACCGTTCATGCCGGTACCGGACAGAATCGGCGTTGGGTAGTGACGTTATTGTTGCAGTATTGGGGCAGCGGTTTACTGATGACGTTAGCGGGTTTTTTGTTTTTGGCGTTTGGTTTAGTCGGTTCGGATCATGATTTGACGTTCGATTGGCTGACGTTGAAACAAAATAACGCGTATTTACATGATGAAACGTTGATTTTCATTTTATTGCTGTTTGGTTTTTCGATTCGTATGCCGTTGTTTCCGTTTCATGGTTGGCTGCCGTTATTAGCCGAGCATGGCACGGTGGCGAGTGCAGCTATTTTTTTAGCCGGATTGAAGTTAGGTCTTTATGCCGTGATTCGTTTTGTGCTGCCTATGTTGCCCGGTACGGCGGAAGATTGGGGCGATTTTGTTATTGCATTAGGCGTGATTAGCGTATTCTACGGCGCGTTGTTAGCGTTAATGCAGATTAATGTGCGGCGTTTATTAGCATTTGCTGTGTTAAGTCATACTGGCATGTTAGTGATTGGTGTGTTTTGTTTTAACGAGTTTGGTTTGGAAGGTAGTTTATTATTGTCGGTTGCGTATGGCTTGGCTACGGCAGGGATGTTGTTTAGCGTTGGCTTGATTTATGAGCGTACTCGAACGGCGTTTATTCCACGTTTAGGCGGTTTGTTTGATAGCAATGCCACGATTGCGTTGTTATTTTTAATTTCTGCGTTGAGCACCATCGTCATGCCGGGTACGCCAGGTTTTGATGCCGCTCATTTATTAGTTGAGGGTATTATTGATGAAGATGGTTGGTTTATCGCGATAGGTATTTTATTGGGTAATGTGTTGGCAGCTGCCTTTTTATTACGCGCATTTCAGCAAATTTTTATTGCTTCGCCTAAACGTTTTCAACAGCCTGATAGTGCTTCACATCATCCGGTGCAATCAGAGCGGATTATTGCTTTGGTTATTTGTTTGTTGTTGATTGGTACGGGATTTTATACCACGCCTTGGCTAAATTTTATCGACCAAGATGCGACGGCTATCGAGCGGGATTTCCCTATGCATCAGTCTAATGATGTTGAGCCTGACGCAGTGTTGCCAGAATAACAGTAAAATAATTCTTCCTCGTTTAGGTTTATCTATTATTTCATCATGCCTGTACTCAGTTTGATTATTGCAGTTCCGTTATTAGGTGCATTGTTTGTCGTGGGTTTTCCTGATAATCGATTTGTGCAGAGGTTAGCTACCGGCATAGCGTCGTTAGAATTGCTGTTGAGCTTTATGACGTTGGTGTTGTTTAATCGGGCAGATGCTGGTTTTCAATTACAAGAGCACTATGCTTGGATTCCAACGCTTAATATTGCGTATTCTGTCGGAATTGATGGCTTGTCAATTCTGTTTTTGCCCATGACGGCATTGCTAACGTTGCTAGCAATTTTGGCGTGCCAACGTTCGATTTTGCCTTTAACGCGCTTGCATTTTGCCCTGTTGTTGGTGTTGGAAAGCATGAGCATGGGTATTTTTTGCGCCTTAGATATGGTGTTATTCTTTTTATTTTGGGAATTAACGCTAGTGCCTATTTTATTTTTAATCGGTCTTTGGGGTATAGGCTCAAAACGCCGTGCAGCGGCAGTGAAGTACGTGCTTCTCATGCTGTTTGGCGGTTTGTTTTTGTTAGCGGCGATATTATTGTTAGCGATTAATCATGCTGAGCAAATGCACAGTGTTAAGTTACACGATTTGTCGTTTAATTTGCCGGTGTTGTTAGAGACGTTTGTGCCTGAGTCTTTACAGGTTTCTGTATTCTTTTTATTTTTATTAGGCTTTGCGGTAAAAGCGCCGCTAGTGCCTTTTCATACCTGGTTGCCGCAAGTGGCCTTAGAAGGACCTACCCAAATAACGGCATTGTTAGTTGGGTTAAAGCTAGGGTTGTATGGCATGTTGCGACTTGCTTTGCCGCTAGTGCCATCGGCGGCAGTTGAATATAGTTGGGTGTTAGGTGTGGCTGGAGCCGTTGCGTTAATTTACGGCATTTTGATAGCGTTACAGCAAGCAAATTTACGCCGGTTACTGGCTTATGCCGGCATTAGCCATGTAGGTATGGTGTTAATCGGCTTATCGGCATTCAATATACAAGGGTTACAAGGCGCTGTGTTGCAGTTGATTAATTTCAGTATGATTGCGGGGGCGCTAATGCTGTTAGCCGGCTTTATTCAACAGCGCTTAGGCAGTACGGAATTAGTGCATCTAGGTGGTTTGGCTAAAACTATGCCGCGCTTAACAGTTTGTTATTTTATTTTGGCGTTTGCCAGTATGGGTATGCCATTGACCAGTGGTTTTCCAGCGGAGTTGTTATTGATCATTGGCACGTTATTAGCGCATCCTAGTTTAGGTGTGACGACTATTGCGGGGGCAATACTTGGCGCTGCTGCGGTCTTGTTATATAGTCGGCGCGCTTTTTTAGGGCCCGTGCTAAGGCAAGATGTGGCTAAAGTTGAGGATTTATCTACGGCTGAATTAGGCTTGCTTAGCGTGCCTATACTATTTGTGTTAGCGTTCGGTTTAGCGCCGAATGTGTTATTAAGTTTTAATGAGAAAACGGCTGAAGATTGGTTGGCGCGTATTTTAGAGCAGCCTAAGATGGAAAATAGTGAAGTCGTGGGTGTCACGTTAAAAAATACGGCGTCCATGCCGTGAGGGAAGCGCTGCTTCCGATTTCAGGGAGAGGGGCTTGATGATAACGCTAAAAAATCTTTACTTTACCGATTGGGTTACTGTGTTAACGTGCCGATGACGAGATGGCGTTCGGCTTGTGTGTAATAGGTTGAGTTGCTATAAGTACTCCAAGTATAGCCAACAATTTCATGATTAGTTTCGTTGGCATAGAGGCGGAAACTGCCTGCCCCTACGCCTGTGTCCCAAGAGCCGTCGGTTTGTTTGCGCGTGTCGAGTGCGCCATGTCCACTTTGAGAGGAGTCATAGACTTCCACGGTATATTGCACCGTACCTGGAATAATAGGTTCCATCGCGGTAATGGCTTCGGGGGCGTGACGCACCAGCATGACATGTCCGGTGCTGCTTAAGCCGCTAGGGTATTTAATGGCAATTACGTCGCCAGCGCTAACGTTTTGCACGCTTTCGGTGCTGCTAAAGCCATTTTGCGCGACAATCGCGTCATGGTATTGCGCTGCGCTAGGGCTGGTACTGCTTAGCCAGGTTTTAAAGTCGTCGCTGGTTAGGTTATACGCTTGTTTTAATAAATTGGTTAAAAAGGTGCTGCATTGGGTACGATTATCATAAGTCGTTGCGCCATTAACACCCGCCCAGTGAATGTAGCTAGGATTGCTGGCATATTCATTGTTTTCCGGCGTGATGTGTTGGATTAAATCATCTGCCCAGGCGACATGGGGTAGCTCATCAGCCATGACGGTTGTGCTAAGTGCGACTAAACTTAATCCTGTTACTGCGAGAAATTTGGCTGTAGGTAATACTTTTATTGTGTTTTTCATTGTGGATTGCCTCAATAGTTTTAATTTTTGTTGGTAGTGTGTCTGTTGGATAGTATTAAACGACAACAAGGCAAACAAAGCTGTGCTATATTTTCTGACTTAATGTGAGTTATTTACCCATTTACTTTTATTAGTGCTTAGTAGGATTATTTTTATGCTTGAAAAAGTACCGTTATTTGAATCGCTTTCACCTGAAGACCGCGCTGTATTGGAAGCGGGTATGCATACGCAAAATTTTCCGAAAGGCTCGACGTTGGTTAATCAAAGCGATGTATCTAATAATTTGTTATACATAGTGTTATCGGGGCGTCTTAAGGTATTCATGAGCAATGAAGATGGACGTGAAGTGTTGTTGGATTTTTTACAAGAAGGAGATGCGTTTGGCGAATTGTCGTTATTTGATGAGCAGCCGCGTTCTGCAACCGTAATGACGGTAGAAGATTGCAAAATTGGTTTATTTCCTAGACAGTATTTATTTGATTGTTTACAACGTAATCCTAATATTGCTATTGAACTGTTAAAAACAGTCATAAAGCGTATGCGTAATACCACCGAACAAGTCAGCAGCTTGGCCTTGTTGGATGTTTATGGGCGCATTGCTAAGGTATTGACTAATATGGTTAAGTTGCAGCCAGATGGTAAAGAAACCACCGACCCATTAACTCATCAAGAACTATCGACTATGGTGGGCGCTTCTAGGGAGATGGTGACTAGAATTTTAAATGATTTAAAACGTGGCGGTTATATTGCTGTGGAGAATCATAGAATCGAATTAAAAAGACGCTTGCCAGATCGTTGGTAAAGGATTTTTGCCTTGCTGCTCGCTGAAAAACAACAGCAAATTTTAACGTTATTAGCCGACGGGCAATTCCATTCTGGCACTGATTTAGCGAAGCGATTAACAATAAGTCGTGCTGCCGTTTGGAAGCATGTACAAGCGTTAATCGCGCTAGGCTTGAATTTTTCTGCCGTGACTGGGAAAGGTTATCGCTTAGAGCGAGGGCTTGAGCTGTTATCTGAGCCAGTGATTCTGAGTAATATGAGTTTATCTGCGCGAGCGCATTTAGCGGTATTAGAACTGCATTCGCAGCTCGATTCGACCAATCGCTACTTGCTTGCCGCCGCTTCGGCGAAAGCGCCGTCAGGTACGGTTTGTATGACAGAATATCAAACCGCAGGCAGAGGACGGCGAGGACGGCAATGGGTGTCGCCGTTTGGTAGCAATATTTATTTGTCGTTGTTATGGCATTTTCAGCTTGGTTATGCAGGGGCTGCAGGTTTAAGTCTAGCTATTGGCGTTGCTGTTATCCGAGCTTTATCAGCGTTAAATATTACCGGTGTGGGTTTAAAGTGGCCTAATGATATTTATTGCCAGGGTAAAAAATTAGGCGGTATTTTAATAGAAATGGCCGGGGAATCTGATGGGCCTTGTGTAGCAGTTGTTGGTTTGGGGTTAAATTGTTTTTTGTCTGAATCACATGCGCAGACTATTGAGCAGCCGTGGACAGATTTAAGTAAAATTGCTGTTGATAAAACAGTGGGTCGCAACCGCTTAGCGGCTGCTTTGATTTCGCATTTATTAAGCGTTTTAGCGGAGTTCGAGCGTTGCGGTATTCGTCACTATATAGACGAATGGCGTTGTTATGATGTGATGCACAATCGCCATGCTCAGTTAATGATTGCTGAGCAAGCCTATACCGGTATTATTCGCGGCATTGATGATAATGGTTTGCTGCTGTTTGAGCATCATGATGGACGCATTCAAGCCTATGCCTCTGGCGAAGTCAGCTTTAATGGTGGAGCGGTTAGTTAACGCTGTTAAAACGCATTGTAACGAACTATTAGGTCATGAAGGTATTAGTCGATTTGGGTAATAGCCGACTTAAGTGGGCTGTAGAGCACAATAATCAACTCCAGGTTGGTCAATCGGTAGCTAATAACATGCTGACACGGGAGTATTTAACGGCGTGTTGGCAATCCTTAGATAAACCGGTGTGTTTGGCGATAGCGAGTGTGACGTCTTCTGTGTTGTTAGAACTAATACGGTCTGTAGCGACAGCTTTATGGCCGACGTGTCAGATTTTTATTAGTCAAAGTCAAGCATTTGCATATAGTGTACGCAATGGTTATGTTGAGCCTCAGCGCTTAGGTGTTGACCGATGGTTAGCCTTAGTAGCGGCTAGACATTATTATCCTGGCAATGTGTGTATTGTTGATTGTGGCACTGCTATTACCGCTGATTTGTTAACTGATGAGGGTTGCCATTTAGGTGGTTATATTGGGCCTGGGTTGCGCTTAATGAAACAGGCATTAATGTCAGGTACCGAGCAATTGCCTTATAGTCATTCACAATATCCCATAGCTCCCGCGCATTGTACCGAGGCTGCGATTTATGCGGGTACGCTAGCCGCTGCTGTCGGCATGATTAAACAGGTATTAGTTAAGCAAACATCGTCTATGCAAGTATTGCTAACAGGCGGGGATGCCGAATTAATTGCACAAGAATTAGCAATGCCATTTATCATGGATTCAGAGCTGGTTTTGAAGGGGTTATCTATTGACACTAGCGCTGTTTTATGAAAACCCTTTGCCTATTTTTGCTTTTTGTAAATGTCGTGGTGTTTTTCTACGAGTATCGGCGCTTGCTTGCAGAATCTGAACAACTGCCAACCGATGCGTTGGAATCGATTGTGTTGTTAACTGAATTACCTGATAGCTTCGAGAAGCCGAAAAAGCCTGATGCCAACAATATTTGCCTAAAACCCGACACGTCAATCTCAAATCCGCCGCCGTTGCTATCCTGGTCTGAGGCTAACTTGGAAACAGCGGATGAAAGCGCTGAACCACCGCCGCAAAAACCATCGGCTATCTATTGTTACCAGCTTGGTCCGTTTGAGGTTACTGCTGTTTGGCAGGCTTGGATGGAGCGTATGAGTGCCCGCTATTCAGTTAATGTGTTCGATAAACCTGAGCGTATTGCTATACGTTTTTCAGTTAAGGCAGCTTTCAACAATGATGAGTTATTAGCGCAAGCCATGCAGGTGTTGAAAGCACATCGAATGACCGATTTTTATCCTTATCGAACTGCTCAGGGCGATAAAGAGTTGTCATTAGGCGTGTTTAGTACAGAAATAAGAGCCTTAACTCAGCAAAAACAATTGCAGGCATTAGGTATTACGGCGCAAATAACACCGCAATACAAAGTTAAAAATCAAAAATTTTTACTCGTTCAAGCTGATAAAGATATTACGTCTGAGTTAGCAGAATTACCTCAATCAAGAAGCAATGTTAGCGTCATTGCTACGCGTTATGAGCAAGGACAGTGTGTACCGGCTCACTAACGCTTATGACTTATTTTTCTCAATAACAATATTCTCGATAATTAATATATCTAAGCCTGAGGTATAGAAAACCGCTAAGGCATCTTCTATGCTATGAATAATAGGTTTGCCCATGACGTTAAAGCTGGTATTTAGCACTAAAGGAATGCCGGTTAAGCGATAAAATTCCATAATCAAGTCGTAAAATAATGGGTTCCATTCCCGTTTAACAGTTTGTAAACGCCCTGTGCCATCAACGTGGACAACGCCAGGGACTTTAGCAATGACCGAAGGCTTAAAGCGTAAGGTGCGTTCCATATACGGCGAGTCTTGGAAGTTTTCAAAATAGTCATGACCATAGTCTGACAAGATTGACGGCGCGAACGGCCTAAACGCTTCTCTAAATTTGACTTCGGCATTAATTCGGTCTTTAACTGATTCTGAGCGAGGATCAGCGAGTATCGAGCGATTGCCTAGTGCTCTAGGACCAAATTCGGCCCGGCCTTGCATCCAACCTATGATTTTTCCTTGCGTTAAAAAATTAGCGGCAAGCTTAGCAACAGTAGTGTGTTCGACGGTTTGTGCGGTTGGGTTGAATTGTTGTAAGGTTTGTAGATGTTTAGTCGAAACCGATGAGCCTAAATACGGACTTTGTAAGGTGCGCGTCGTATGATCGTTGGGATGGTCTTGATAATACGCTAGTAATGCCGCACCGACAGAATTGCCATCATCGCCAGGCGCACAGAACACATGAGCGTGTTTAAACGGCGTGTGTTCAGTGATTTTGCCGTTGGTGGCAGAATTTAAGAGACAACCGCCGCCTAATACGACGGAATCTAGTTTTGTATCTGCGTGTAATGCGCTTAAGTATTCATAGACGCGTTCGCTAAAAACCTGCTGAGCAGTAAACGCTAAATCAGCGACGTTTAAATATGATTGGCCTGGTTGATGGCGATAGTTGGCTAACTCTTGATAAATCCCAATGCTAGTGGTTATGTCAGGTTGCACTAAGTCTAAACATTCAACGCGAATTAATGGGCTAAGTAGCTCATATAATTTTAGGTCGAGTTTGCCGTATGAGGCTAATCCCATTACTTTCCACTCTTCACCATGAAATAAGCCGAAGCCACATAGCTTACAAATTTGCATGTAGAAATTGCCTAGGCTGGCTGATTGTGCGGAGTATTTAGGTAAGCTATTGTTTATTGGCGCTAACGTATTATCTTGGAATAGATAACTTTGGTAAGCCATGCCTTCACCGTAGCCGTCTAAAATGGCGCATGCTGCAGAGTTCAATCCGCTACTGTAACAAGCACTAGCCGCATGAGTTAGGTGATGGTCATAGGTTCTGATGTCAGAAATATGAATTTGTTCAGCCTGGCTTAACTGGCTAAGGCCAAATTCTAAATTTAATCCGGATAATTGTCCGGCGGCTATCGCTGATTGGATAAAAAAACGCGATGAGTAATACTGGTCTTTGAGTTGTTCAGGGATTTGCTGACTAGGTGTGGTTTGAATATAGTTGTGAAAATCCTGAAAATCAGGCTGGTTTAATAGGGGTTTAATAGTTTCTTGATAGGCCTGGCTCCAGGTATAAGCCACGCATAATTCGGCACCAGGCTCTAAAAAGTATTTAAGCAGCGATTCTATGCGTAGAAAAGGTTCGGGGCTGGTATTTACTGCACGCTTAAACTGTAAATACCGCTCATTAGCTTCGGCAAATAAAATTTCTCCTAATGGGCTAACTAACGCTAGTGAGCTGTCGTGAAATGTATTTGCAATCCCTAAATAGTATTTCATGATAGTAAGCTTAGTCAGGTTGTTATTAGGGTTAGGGATAATTGATGCTGTCCAAAACAATAGTTCAGGTATGCTTGTCGGGGACTTTGTAATAACATTGTTAATATTGCGCGAAATATTTTACATTTGAATTATACGCATTAATATCATAGGCTAAAGCAGCTTTGTTAGGCATTTCCCAGTAGAAAAAAAATGGATTGCACTGATTAGCTGATTCTAAGTATGATGTTAAGTATAAAGTCCGTAAAGCATAAGTAGGATAACAATGGATATACCACTAGAATTATTACAGAAGAAAATCCTAATAGTCGATGACGCTTCGTCAATTCGTTCGCTAACTAAAGCGATTCTGCGTGAAGCTGGATTTACTCATGTATTTGACGCCCCGGATGGCAATGAAGCGTTGGCGCTAATGAGAAAAGTCAAGATTAATGTCGTAATTTGCGATTGGAATATGCCTGGCATGACTGGCTTAGAGTTGTATAAGGAAGTAAAAAGCGACGCTAAATTACAAGCACCGCCTTGGATTATGTTAACGTCTTCTTCAGAAGGTGAAAAAGTAAAAGAAGCCATTCAAGCGGGTATTACCTCATACATCATTAAACCTTACAAACCTGATAATTTATTGAAGCAAGTTGTGGCTAAATTGGCTTAACGATTTTAAGGCTCCCAGCAACAGGGAGCCTTAAAAAGCGTTTATTTTTGTCAGCTTATTCTGATTGCTTGCTATAATTATTCAGTGTTGAAATTAGGTTATCCCTCCTGATTGTCAATGCGTTTATTACTTAACATAGGGATATAAACAAAAACGAATAGCGCAAATGCGGCTAGCCAAGCTAATACCGAGCCGTATAAAAATTGGTTGTACCAAGCCGGGAATGCAATAGGTAATAGTACGCGCAACACAACGGCAATATTCAGAAGTACGAACGCTAAGGCAATGGTATTTGAGGCTTTTAACGCTCTGCCAGTATGACCTAGCGAAACTCTGGCCATCATGCCAAGCGTCAATACGCCTATACCGCCGACGGTAAAAGCATGTAAGCCTAGTGCGGGTGTGGTCAACTGATATGCAGCCAGTGCAGTTAATACAAATCCCGCGATAATCCATAAATAGCCTAGATATAACACCCATAACAACGGGACATAGCGAATTCTAGGTACATACCAATTAACAAGTCTTAAGATATTACTTACCGCTGCTAGGCTAGCCATGATAGCCAATAGGGCGCCTGAGCCTTCTAAGATTTGTAAAATAAATACCATGATTGCTGACACAATTGAAACAGCGTCAAGTACTGGGTGTTTAATAATTAACGTGCCTGGAATAGCGCGTTCAGTAAAAAAGGGGAAGACTCGACCGGCTAAGGTTAGAATTAATAGAATGATTAAGCCAACTGCGGCGGTTAAACCGGTGGTTGCGGTGTTAATGCCGGTTTTTAAAAACTCCAAGTGCATCAAACCATTGGCTAATGTTAACGCGAGTAATAAAACAAGTATCCAATAATTTCTGGTTTGTTGGGTCGCGATAATTGGTTTAGCAACAATAAAGGTTAAAATCGGTAAGAAGGCAAAATCGACTAACGCGATAAAAAAATCAGGTAATAATTCGGCGTAAAACGGCAAGATTCGCCCATACAACCAAAGAAAGCAAAAACCAGCTAACGCGTCATAGGTTAAGGTGGGTTTTCCTGTCCAGTTTTTAACAGCGGTTAATAAAAAACCAGCAATCACAGCAGTGTTATAACCTAGCAACATTTCATGGGCATGCCAGTAATAGCTGGGAAAATACAAATGAGGCTGTATTTTTCCAGATAACATCGCATTCCATATCATAATTAACAATAATGCAGATAAACCTGCTAATGTGAAAAAAGCCCGAAAGCCCAGGGCGAATAAGGGGTAATTAAAAATAGGGTTTGCTTTCATAAGGATTGTGCTTCCAACCAGTCGAGTTCAGCGTTGCTAAAGCCTGCAATTATACGCATTTCTCGGTTAAAAGGGCCTTTTGGCTTACCGCCTTGATAATATTCGCTCAAAAGCCTGCGATATTCTGTTTCAGGATTTAACTGTTTTTGCTCGCATACATACTTAAACCAAAAGCTGCCGCGTTCAACATGACCTACCTCGTCAGTCAATATTCTCTGTAAAATACTAATGCTGGCGTTATCGTCTAGTTGCTTAAATTTTTCTATCAGTCCAGGTGTGACATCTAAGCCGTGCGCTTCCATACAGCGCGGTACAAGCGCTAAGCGCGCTAATAAGTCATCCGCAGTTTGTTCGGCTAATTCCCATAACCCGCCATGCGCTGGTAAATCGCCATAATCTATGTCTAATGTTTGTAAATGTTTGGAAATTAATTCAAAATGTTGGGCTTCTTCGTCGGCAATGCGGAGCCAATCCTGATAAAATGCATTAGGTAAGCCGCGAAAGCGATACAAAATATCCCAGGCTAAGTAAATCGCAACAAACTCAATATGACCTATTGCATGAAAAAACGCTGCGTTACCGCCTTTTGCGGTCAGTTTTCGTTTGGGGACTAAGCGCGGTGCTACCCACATAGGTTGGCTAGGAAAGGTAACGAGAGCAATAGGCAATGGCTGTGAATCTGAAGCAACGGCTAATTCGCCCTTATCCAGTTTGCTTTTGGCCTCATGTGTTAAGTGGAGCAGTTCATCGCGATTACTGCGATGGAGACAGGTTTCTGCGTAATCAAAAAGAGAGAGCATGATTAAGGTCTTAGATTTTTTAGCGTTAATACTCTATTGCGGGTTCTTGTACTGGCTATCGGATAAGCCTTCTTTGGGGTTGCCTATGTGGTTTCCGCACCAAGATAAGGTTCAGCATTTTTCTGCTTATTTTATATTGGCTTTGATTGCTTGGCGTAACACCTTCTGTTGGAGCAATTTATCACGACTTAGGCGAGCCATACTGGTTATTTTATTTTGTAGCCTTTATGGTATTAGCGATGAGTGGCATCAATCGTTTGTCGTTGGGCGTAGTTCCGATGTATTAGATTGGTTAGCTGATGCGAGCGGTGCAGCGCTAGCTTTTTTTTTGTTAATGCGTTTTAGTGCGCAATGGCTGTTGCTGAAGTCGTATGTTTGGCAGCGCTAAGAATTGGATAAGGGAACTGTAACGTGCAAGTTCATATTTTAGGTATTTGTGGGACGTTTATGGGGGGCTTGGCCGTGCTGGCTAGGCAACTAGGCTATCAAGTTACTGGCTCGGATCAAAACGTTTATCCACCTATGAGTACACAGTTGGCAGAACAAGGTATTCGGGTGATGGAGGGGTATAAGGCTGAGAATATAGCGCACAAACCCGATTGCGTGGTGATTGGTAATGCGTTGTCGCGCGGTAATCCTGAGGTCGAAGCGGTGTTAGATTCGGGCTTGCCTTATATTTCTGGGCCACAATGGTTGGCTGAGCATGTGCTTGCCAAAAAACAGGTGTTAGCGGTAGCTGGTACGCATGGTAAAACAACGACGACAAGTATGTTAAGCTGGATTTTACAGCATCAGGGGTTAGAGCCAGGTTTTTTAATTGGCGGTATTCCGCTTAATTTTGGTATTTCGGCACGTTTAGGTTCTTCTGATTTTTTTGTCATAGAGGCTGATGAGTATGATTCGGCATTTTTTGATAAGCGCTCTAAATTCGTGCACTATCGACCTAAAACGGCGATTTTGAATAATCTGGAATATGATCATGCTGATATTTTTCCTGATTTAGCGGCTATAAAAAAACAGTTTCATCATTTAGTGCGAACAGTGCCCCGCAGTGGTTGTGTTATCGCACCTATAGACGATGGCAATATTGCTGATGTGCTATCAATGGGATGTTGGTCTGAGCGAGAAACGACGGGGTTAAGCTCTGCGGCTGATTGGTATGTGGATAAGCTAAAACCGGATGGCAGTCAATTTATGGTTTATCATCAAAGCCGCTCAGTGGGTCAAGTAAACTGGACGCTAACAGGCGACCATAACGTACGCAATGCCTTATCAGCATTGGCTGCCGCTGGTCGTGTGGGGGTAAATTCCGAAGCTGCGATTAGCGCATTATGTGCTTTTCAAAATGTTAAGCGACGTATGGAAGTGATTTTTAAAACAAATAATACTGTAATCTATGATGACTTTGCTCATCATCCTACTGCGATTGCGACAACGTTGCATGGATTACGTCAACAAGTGGGTGATGAAAAAATTATTGCTGTGGTTGAGCCTCGCTCGAATACTATGCGCCTAGGTATACATACAGAAACGTTGGCAGATTCACTAAAACATGCCGATTTAGCTATTTTATTTCAGCCTACGGATTTGAATTGGGAGCTGTCGCAATTAAAAAAGCAGGCAACAAACCTAGAAGTGTATGCGACCCTAGCTGACATTTTACAGCGTTTACAAGTGGAAGCGCATAAAGGTGCGCACATTGTCATTATGAGCAATGGTGGTTTTGGCGGGATTTATCAAAAACTACCAACCATAGTAGCGGGGTAGTAGTGCTGGCATTAACCCTGCCTACCATTTAGAATAAACTTTATTAGCGCGGCAATGATTGCGCGCACTGATTCCAAACCTGATGGATTTATCAATGACCGACTATAAATTAACACACTTAAAACAGCTGGAAGCTGAAAGTATACACATTATTCGAGAAGTCGCGGCTGAGTTTGAAAAGCCGGTGATGTTGTATTCGATAGGCAAGGATTCTGCTGTAATGCTGCACTTAACCATGAAGGCGTTTTATCCAGGGCGCCCACCATTTCCTTTGCTGCATGTCGATACCACTTGGAAATTTCGTGAAATGATTGAGTTTCGCGACCGCATGGCAAATGAATTAGGCTTGGAATTACTGGTTCATATTAATCAAGAAGGGGTTGAACAAGGCATTGGGCCTTTTACGCATGGCAGCAAAAAACACACCGATGTCATGAAAACCGATTCACTCAAGCAAGCATTGAACAAATATCAATTTGATGCCGCTTTCGGTGGTGCACGTAGAGATGAAGAAAAATCACGCGCAAAAGAGCGGGTTTATTCCTTTAGAGATAAAAATCATCGTTGGGATCCTAAAAATCAACGTCCAGAATTATGGAATATTTATAACGGAAAAATTGATAAAGGTGAAAGTATACGGGTGTTTCCGTTATCCAATTGGACTGAATTAGATATTTGGCAATATATTCATTTAGAGAAAATTCCAATTGTGCCTTTGTATTTTGCTAAAGAGCGGCCTGTCGTTGAAAAAGATGGCATGTTGATTATGGTGGATGATGACCGTATGCCTATTGGACCAGACGATAAAATCGAGATGAAAATGGTGCGTTTCCGTACTTTAGGTTGTTATCCATTAACCGGTGCTGTCGAGTCAACAGCGACAACATTGCCTGAAATTATCCAGGAAATGTTATTGACAACGACGTCTGAGCGTCAAGGCCGATTGATTGATCATGATCAAGCCGGTTCTATGGAACAGAAAAAACGCGAAGGTTATTTTTAATCCTTACTTTACAGTTTACGGAAGCACACACCACTATGTCACATCAATCTGAATTAATCAGTACCGATATTAATGAATATTTAGCGCAACATGAGCGCAAAGAATTACTGCGGTTTTTAACCTGCGGTAATGTTGACGATGGCAAAAGCACCTTAATTGGGCGTTTGTTGCATGATTCAAAAATGATATACGAAGATCAATTAGCCGCTGTACAAGCTGATAGTGCTAAATCAGGCACCACGGGTACAGGCAATATCGATTTAGCGTTATTAGTCGATGGCTTACAAGCTGAGCGCGAGCAAGGTATTACTATTGATGTCGCGTATCGTTATTTCTCGACCTCAACGCGTAAATTTATTATTGCTGATACGCCAGGGCATGAGCAGTATACACGCAATATGGCGACTGGAGCGTCAACCTGTGATTTGGCAATTATTTTGATTGATGCTCGCTACGGTGTGCAAACCCAAACTAAACGCCATAGTTTTATCGCGTCATTGCTCGGCATTAAGCATGTCATCGTTGCAATTAATAAAATGGATTTGGTTGACTACAGTGAAGAGGTTTTTAATCGTATTAAAAGCGATTACTTAGTGTTTATTAAAGCCTTAGATTTGCATGATGTTTATTTCTTGCCTATGTCCGCGTTAGATGGTGATAACGTTGTAAATCCAAGCGCCAATATGCCTTGGTTTACGGGTGTGCCATTAATGGAGGCATTAAATACGACGCCAATTGTTAATGATAGGGATTTCAGCAATGCACGATTTCCAGTCCAATACGTGAATCGCCCTAACCTAGATTTTCGTGGTTTCTGTGGCACGATTGCATCAGGGGTGTTTAAAAAAGGCGATAGCATTACCGTATTGCCATCAGGCAAAACCAGTACGATTAAATCAATTGTGGCCTATGAAGGTGAGTTAGCTGTCTCTTATACACATCTGACGCTGCCGACG
>CAWUNX010000001.1:0-42370 GCA_963923905.1 uncultured Methylocucumis sp. | reverse complement strand
GCGCCGGAACCTGCCTAATCAAAAAAGCTCCCGCAAAGCTTTTTGTAAATAAGCCAGCCACCGCATTGACTAAGGTCAGCTTAATCAACCACCAGGTCAGCCAGTATCCAATAACACCAATAATAACCCATTGTATAGGTGACTCGCCCTTTTCTTTCGCGGTTAAATAAAACCAAACAATTACTATAAAGCCACCTAGCGTGGCCAATAACATTAATGACATATTCCCCCTCTTCTGTTTTTATTAAGTTATACAACACAGCTAAATAACACCCTCTAAGTAATACAGTGTAAACTATTTCACAAAAACAAAATAGCTAAGACGCTACTCAGTAAGACATCACCGTTGCTCGCCGTGCTATGTTATCCCCAGACGAATTTAACTATCAATTACTCAATTGGTTTGACCAACACGGACGCAAACAACTGCCCTGGCAACAACCGAAAACCCCTTATCGAGTGTGGCTGTCCGAAATTATGCTGCAACAAACTCAAGTCAGCACAGTCATTCCTTATTTCAACGCGTTTATCGCACGCTTTCCCACTATTGACGAGCTGGCTACAGCGTCTATCAATGACGTCTTAGCGCTCTGGTCAGGATTAGGTTATTACGCGCGCGCACGTAACTTGCACAAAACCGCACAAATTATTCATCGCTTAGGCTATTTTCCAAGCACCTTAGATGAATTGACCCGTTTACCAGGCATTGGACAATCAACAGCCGGCGCTATCCTAAGCATTGCGTTTGAACAAAGCGCGCCTATTTTAGACGGCAATGTTAAACGCGTATTAAGCCGTGTCTACGCGGTGTCAGGCTGGTCTGGTCAAAGCCAAGTACAAAAGCAATTATGGGAGATTAGCCGTAGCTTAACGCCCCAACATAGAGTAAGTGACTATACCCAAGCCATCATGGATTTAGGTGCTACGCTTTGCACTCGCAGCAAACCTAATTGTGCGCGTTGCCCCTTACAAAACGCCTGCCAAGCGCATATTAACAACAGCGTGAGTACCTACCCAACGCCTAAGCCGCGTCGAGCTTTACCAGAAAAACATGTTTATTTATTACTGGCAATCACGCCAGAACGCCAAGTATTGCTGTATAAACGACCTACTAACGGTATTTGGGGAGGATTATGGAGTCTGCCAGAATTTCAATCCCCGACTGAAGCAGAGCAATGGTGTCATTTAAAAAATTTAGCCATCTTAAACCAACACGCATTAAGCACAGCCTGCCATACTTTCTCGCATTTTCATTTAAACTATACACCTTTATGTTTTTACCTAAAAAACGCTACGCATTTTGTTTTGGAAAGCGATGCACTGCTTTGGTATAACATAAACAAACCCATACCACTTGGCCTAGCCGCGCCGATAAAAAATTTATTACAAAACTTAGATAGAGAGTAACAATGACTCGATTAATACATTGCGCAAAATTGAATATAGACGCCGAAGGCTTAGACAACCCACCGTTTCCAGGTCAACAAGGCCAGGAAATTTATGAAAAAATATCCAAACAAGCCTGGCAACAATGGTTAAGCAAACAAACCATGTTAATTAACGAATATCGACTAGCCAGTTACGATGCTAAAGCAAGAGCCTTTTTGGCGGATGAACGACACAAATTTTTATTTGAGGGTAATGATGCTCTGCCAAGTGGCTATACTCCACCTAAGGAATAACCTAGCTTAACCACCTTGTCATTGCAATGGCGCAGCAATTAAGCACTGCTATTACAGCAATCATTAAGATTTTTGCTGAGCATTCTTTGCCAACCGAGCTTCATAAGCCACTAACTTTTGGTTAATTAATTTGCCATCGGGACGTAACTTATAAGCCTGCTTCATAAGCTGTAATGCCAATTCAACGTTTTGCTTTTCGACATGTAACGCTAAATCACGCCATAAATCGGCGTTATCGAAGATAGGATTACGCTCAGCCTTCAGAGCTTCTAATGCTTCTACGGTATAAGTCAGCGCATTTAAACTGGCAACCGCAATCGCATCTAGCTCTTCATAGCTGGGCAACACCTTATCTACTGGCTTGACATCGAGATGAGCAAACGCTTTTGCATCCCAAAACCGCTGATCGGCTAATAACTGGTCTTTTTGGTCAGCATCAATATAGCTTAATAAGAAATGGCTATTCAGCTTAGATTTCTCAATAATGCGCTCAACTTGATGTTGGTTTAATATCCAGTCGGGTTTACCGTCTAGGTGTAAGTATTTTTCAACAATAAAATCGACTTTGGGCATATGAGACTCTGGCCTAAATTGGCGATGTGTTTGATAAAACCGTAAAATGCTATTCGGCAAGCTTTTGTTGGCAACGACTTGTAGCTCTTGATAACGAGCTAAATCAATTCCCACCAGCTTAGTAAAATCGGTTAATAAATCAGGTGTTAACAAACGAGTATGGACTTTAGCCCACGTTAAGCTGTTAAAAGCATGAATGCGCTCACCATAATCTGCCGCCGTAAAATACTGCTCAAGCCAATCATCTAATGCTAAACCCGACCAAGCACCCCATTGCCACCAGGCACTATTTAACCAAGTAGCTGGCGGGCGAATATAAAAAATAAATGTCACATCGATGTTATGCTCTTGAAAAAAACGGATACTTTCCCAATGATCAAACTCATAACTCCAAGCTTCACGCGAAATAATAACCGGATGCTGCTCCAATATCTCAAGTAATTGCTTACCAATCGTGGCTAAGTATTCCTGAGGTGATGGGCTTAAGGCCGCTAATGGAATAGACGCGCGATAACCATGAGGACGTTGCTTAGCGTTTTTAAGCAACTCCTTACCCCATAAAATCCGATCATGCCATAATGCTGCGTAATATATCTTCTCGCCATTAACACCGTGATAAAACTCGTGTTGGCATAAAAATGTTTGAATCGAGCTACTGCCGCATTTATCGAAACCGGCATGAATAAACAGCTTTTTCATTCCAATACCTGAAAAAAGGTTTCATGTTCTTTAATCATACCCAACTCGTTACGCGCACGCTCTTCAAGCGCTTCTTGACCAGCGCGTAAGTCTTCAATTTCAGCATATAAAGCCATATTTCGCTGTTGTTTTTCTTCGACTTGTTTTTTCAAAGATGCTAAGCGCTGTTCAGCCGCTTGAATACGGGGGAAACTGTCTTCACCTAACCATAAGCGGTATTGCAAATGGGCAATTAAGACAATAAAAATGACAATAAGCACATTCATGGAGTTCGCTTAAGCCAAGCAAAAAGAGATGGCACGAAGCCAATATTTGGAATTAGGTAGGGTACGCATCGCGTACCCTACACAGTATTTATAGCATTCTAAATGCGCTACGGCCTGCATATTTAGCCGCACTGCCTAATTCTTCTTCAATTTTTAACAAACGATTGTACTTAGCAACACGGTCTGAACGGCTTAATGAACCGGTTTTAATTTGACCTGTACCTGTAGCAACGGCTAAATCAGCAATCGTGGTGTCTTCGGTTTCGCCGGAACGATGCGAAACAACTGCTGAATAGCCCGAAGCATGAGCCATATTAATCGCGGCTAAGGTTTCAGTCAGCGTACCGATTTGATTGACTTTAATCAAAATCGAGTTAGCGATATTTTGCTCAATGCCTTTTTTCAAAATCGCAGGATTAGTCACGAATAAATCATCGCCGACTAATTGGATACGGCTACCTAATTTTTCGGTCATGATTTTCCAACCGTCCCAATCGTTTTCATCGAAACCATCTTCAATACTGATAATTGGATATTTATTCACCCAATCGACGAAGAAATCAGCCATAGCCGCAGATGTATAGGTTTTATTTTCTGATGCTAAATTATAAATACCATCATCAAAATATTCTGATGCCGCCGCATCTAAGCCTAAATAAATGTCTACGCCAGGTTTATAACCGGCTTGTTCAATTGCTTGCAAAATAACGCTAATCGCTTCTTCGTTAGAAGATAAATTGGGCGCAAAACCACCTTCATCACCAACGGTAGTCGCTAAGCCTTTGCTAGAAAGTACTTTTTTCAAATTATGAAACACTTCTGCACCATAACGAATCGCTTCACGGAAATTAGGCGCACCGACGGGAAGAATCATAAATTCTTGTAAATCAACACTGTTATCCGCATGTGAACCACCGTTGATAATATTCATCATAGGCACAGGCAAAATAAATTCGCCGGATTTATTCAAATAGCGATAAAGCGGTTGACCGGCTTCTTGAGCAGCGGCACGCGCGGCGGCCATTGATACCGCAAGCATAGCATTAGCGCCTAAACGCGCTTTAGTGTCTGTGCCGTCTAACGCAATCATTTTGTTATCTAAAGCTTCTTGGTCAGCGGGCTCTAAACCCACCACAGCATCGCGGATTTCAGTTTTCACAAAATTAACCGCATTTAATACGCCTTTACCTAAATAACGGCTTTTATCGCCATCGCGTAATTCAATCGCTTCACGCTCACCGGTTGACGCGCCGGATGGCACCATTGCACTGGCGATAACACCGGACGCTAAGATAACATCGGCTTCAACCGTTGGGTTACCGCGTGAATCTAAAATTTCTCTGGCTTTAATATCAATGATTTTGCTCATGGTTTTCGTCATCTCAAGGTTGTGTGGGCATACACGGGCACCGTGTATACGCGTTAAGGGAAAAGAGTTGATTTAGTCCGCATTACGTTGCGGAATAATCGATTTAATTTGTAAATAGTAACCAGAACCTTTCGGCCTGAGGGTGAAATCGATGATGACACGATCATCGTTGGGGTAATACAAATCTTTACGGCTGATGAACTCATTCATTATAGAATGTAATCCGCGTAGTGTTTGCGCTGTTTCAGACTCTAATAAATCAACAGTCCCAAAATCAGTGCTAGATTGTTTCAATAAATTTTCAAGAAACTCGGTTATCATATTTTCTCTGATTTCGAGATCTTGTTTTAACGCGATATTCCATGCAAAAACCGCCAGCATGATTAAATTCCGGTATCCCGTTTCATTATAGTTATAACTTTGCTCATGAGGCTCGCACAAATAGGAAATGGCATCGGATAATTTAACATTGCCGTATTTTTCTATTACGTTCTTTTGGTGACGTTGTTGGTGTTTTTTGCGACTCGCTTTACCCATATTTATGATGCATAATTAGATGTTATCTTTAAATAAATCAGCTAATTCAATAGCTAAATTCGAGAATAATACGGGGCTTGCAATATCATCGCCAGCAAAGCTCGTGATGAGTTGATATTGCCCGATTTCATCATTTAAAATAACAGGCATAACAAACCCCAGCCATAATGTTATAACGTGGTTTCAATGAACGGCGTGTTTTTGACGGCTTTATCTAACGTTAACAAGGTTTCTAATAATTCGCGCATTCTATGTATAGGCCATGAGTTAGGGCCATCGCTTTTAGCTTCGGCTGGATTAGGATGCGTTTCCATAAATATACCGGCAATGCCAACCGCAACAGCGGCGCGTGCTAATACGGGTACAAATTCCCGTTGACCACCTGAACAACTGCCTTGGCCGCCAGGTAATTGCACCGAATGCGTGGCATCAAACACCACAGGACAACCCGTGTCGCGCATGACGGCTAATGAGCGCATATCAGAGACTAAGTTGTTATAACCAAACGATACACCGCGTTCACACACCATAATTTGCTGGTTACCTGTGGCTTTCGCTTTATCAGCAACATTCGCCATATCCCAAGGTGCTAAAAACTGGCCTTTTTTAATATTAACCGGCAAACCTTGCGCAGCGACACTTTGGATAAAATTCGTTTGTCTACATAGAAATGCTGGGGTTTGCATAACATCAACCACCGCAGCGACTTCGTTTAACGGCGTATCTTCATGCACATCGGTAAGCACAGGAACGCCTATTTGCTGTTTAACTTTTTCTAAAATAGCCAAGCCGGTTTCTAACCCTAAGCCTCTAAAACTACTCATAGAAGATCGATTGGCTTTATCAAACGAGCTTTTGTAAATAAAAGGAATATTCAGCGCGGCGGTCATTTCTTTTAATTGCCCTGCCGTATCTAGCGCTAATTGCTCGCTTTCTATCACGCAAGGCCCTGCTATTAAAAATAATGGCTGATTCAAGCCGACTTCAAAACCGCATAATTGCATAGTGCGTTGTCCTAAAAATTAAAGAGTTGAGGATTGATGTTCGACAGCGGCTTTAACAAAGCCAGAAAATAACGGATGGCCTTTTCTAGGCGTAGAGGTAAATTCCGGATGAAATTGGCACGCTAAAAACCAGCGATGACTGGGTATTTCTATGACTTCAACCAGTCGTCCGTCTAAAGACTTACCCGAAAAACGCATTCCGGCTTGTTCTAATCGGTCAGTATATGCGTTATTAAATTCGTAACGATGACGGTGACGTTCGGTAATCACATCTTTTTGATACAGTGAATAGGCAAGAGAGTTAGTCTGCAAATGGCATTGCTGTCCGCCTAAACGCATAGAACCACCTAAATCGCAGTTCTCATCGCGTACTTCAACTTGCCCATCATCAGCCAGCCATTCGGTAATTAAGCCAATCACCGGATGCGGCGATTTAGGCAAAAATTCGGTGCTGTGCGCGCCTTCTAACCCCGCCACATCGCGCGCAAATTCAATCACAGCCGCTTGCATACCCAAGCAAATACCTAAATAAGGAATATTATGCTCACGCGCATAACGTACCGTAGCGATTTTGCCTTCCACGCCGCGCTCACCAAAGCCACCTGGAACCAAAATCGCATCAACCGCTTTAAGTCTCGCCACGCCTTCATCTTCAATCACTTCTGAATCAATATAAGTAATATTAACTTTGGTGCGTGTATGAATACCAGCATGAATCAACGCCTCATTAAGCGATTTATACGCATCGGAATGGTCAACATATTTACCAACAATCCCAATCGTCACTTCGGCAGTGGCACTGGCTAATCCCGCTAATACGCTACGCCATTCACTTAAATCGGCGGCTGGCACATCGAGTCTAAGCTTGTTGACGACAATTTCATCTAAGCCTTGTTCGTGTAATAACAGAGGAATGCGATAAATAGAATCGGCATCGACCGCAGAAATAACCGCTTTTTCTTCAACGTTGGTAAACAATGCAATTTTTCTGCGTTCGCTCGCAGGAATTGATTGCTCGGAGCGGCAAATCAAAATATCAGGTTGTATACCTATGCTACGCAACTCCTTAACCGAATGTTGTGTAGGTTTGGTTTTAATTTCACCCGCTGAACGAATATAAGGCACTAAGGTTAAATGAATAAATAACGAACGTTCAGCGCCTAGTTCAAAGCGCATTTGCCTAATCGCTTCTAAAAACGGTAGTGATTCAATGTCACCGACCGTGCCACCGACTTCAATTAATGCTATATCGATTTGTGGCTCGCTTGAGCCTGGACTTAATGAGTGATTGATCTGTCCAGGTGCGCTTTTTAACCCGGCGCTTTGGTAAACACGGTTTTTTATTTCATCGGTAATATGCGGGATAACTTGCACCGTCGCGCCCAAATATTCGCCTTTGCGTTCACGCTTTAGCACCGAATCGTAAACTTGCCCAGTAGTAAAGTTATTTTTCTTAGTCATGGTCGTTTTAAGAAAACGCTCATAATGACCTAAGTCCAAATCAGTTTCTGCGCCATCTTCAGTCACAAAGACTTCGCCGTGTTGAAACGGACTCATCGTGCCTGGATCGACGTTAATATAAGGGTCTAATTTAGTCATCGTGACTTTTAAGCCGCGTGCTTCAAGAATAGCACCTAGCGAAGAAGCCGCTATCCCTTTGCCCAGCGAGGATACAACGCCGCCGGTAATGAAGATAAATTTTGTCATGTGGTTTGATACGAAACTGAGAAAAACAGGGGGCGTAAAGATAAGCTGTGCATTTTAATCGACTTGGCGCTATTCGTCATAAGACTTTAAGCGCTGTGATGGAATTTTTAAGCAAAACCATGCCATATCACTCAGAGTCAGTTGATTCTGTAGCGGGTTGTTTATTAAAACGGGAAGCGGCCGCTTCGGCATGAAGCTTTTCTACCGTGTCATTAAATTTAGAGCGTTCTTGATTAACTGCGCCACTGATAGCCTGGCTGTCATCATTAGCTTCTTTAGTCAAACAATCAAAGTATTTTTGCGCTTGTAACTGCCAATCATTAATCGACTTTATACTGGCATTATAATCATCGATGCTACCGTTAGTTTCAAGCACAGGAGGCTCAGACAAGGTATTACAAGAACTTGCTGTCCATTGACCATTGTTTAATGTTCCTGCTAATGCGACGTTAAATGAGCTCAATAACGCAGTATATACGACTAATTTGCTTGCTAAAGACATGATAGCTCTCCAAAGATGATGATAAAAAGGGTTACCAACAGAACGAGTAACGCAACTAACGCAGAATAGTGTGTATTATTTTGGCTGGTCGGCAGGCATTCGTCTAGTCATAGTCAAAAGAAACCAGGATTGCTAATGCCTAGATGCTACGTCATGAGTATAATTGACGTTTTATTTATCTCAGAGAGCCTCCATGTCAGATATAGCGATTGCGCAGCAAGCTAAAATGCAACCGATTATCGGCTTAGCCCAAGAATTATTTGGGATAGCCGCCGAACATTTAGATCCTATTGGTCATTATAAAGCGAAGTTATCGTTAGATTATATCAACAGCCTACAAAATAAACCGGATGGCAAACTCATTTTAGTGACCGCGATTAGCCCTACGCCCGCCGGCGAAGGCAAAACCACAACAACAGTTGGCTTAGGTGATGCGTTAAACCGTATTGGCAAAAAAACCATCATGTGCTTACGCGAACCCTCATTAGGGCCTTGTTTTGGCGTTAAAGGCGGTGCAGCAGGCGGTGGTTATGCGCAAGTCGTGCCTATGGAAGATATTAATCTACATTTCACCGGAGATTTTCATGCCATAGGTGTTGCACATAACTTATTATCAGCACTGATTGATAACCATATCAACCACGGCAATGCCTTAGATATTGACCCAAGGCGTATTCAATGGAAACGCGTCGTCGATATGAACGATAGAGCCTTGCGCCATATTGTTGTGGGTATGGGCGGTGCCGCTAACGGCTATTTACGCGAAGATGGTTTTGACATTGTGGTAGCCTCTGAGGTTATGGCTATTTTATGTTTAGCCACCAGCTTAGCCGATTTAAAACAACGCTTAGGCCGTATTGTTATAGGCTATAAATCCGACAAAGTAACGCCGGTCTATGCCAGCGATTTAAACGCACACGGCGCAATGGCAGCGTTATTAAAAGACGCGATAAAACCGAATTTTGTCCAAACCTTAGAAAACAACTTAGCCATTATTCACGGCGGACCATTTGCCAATATCGCCCATGGTTGCAATACCGTCACGGCAACAAAAACCGCACTCAAATTAGCGGACTATGTAGTCACTGAGGCTGGGTTTGGTGCTGACTTAGGCGCAGAGAAATTCATCGACATAAAATGCCGTATGACAGGCTTAAAACCTTCAGCAGTCGTGCTAGTCGCGACAATACGCGCATTAAAGTTTCATGGCGGCGTGGCTAAAGAAGTGTTAAACCAAGAAAATCTAACCGCCTTAGAGCAAGGCTTTAGCAATTTACAACGGCATTATCACAACATTACGCAGCATTACGGCTTACCTTGTGTGATATGCGTTAATCATTTTAGTTTTGATACCGAAGCGGAATTAACCTGGTTAACCCAACGTTGCACTGACTTAGGCGCAACCTGCGTTATTTCTAAGCATTGGGCACACGGTGGTGCGGGTGCTGAAGCGCTCGCCCAAGCCGTCGCGAACGTAGTTGACAATAATCCACCCACCATCAACTATGTTTACGACGATGAGTTAAGCTTATGGGACAAAATCACGACGATTGCGACTAAACTGTACGGTGCAGGTACTGTTACGGCAGGCGCTAAAGTCAAAACCCAGCTGAAAGCTTGGCAACAAAATTATGGCCGTTTTCCTATCTGCATGGCTAAAACGCAAATGTCATTCTCCACCGATCCAAACGCTAAAGGCGCACCGTCAGGCCATACCGTCGAAATCAGCGATGTACGCCTAGCCAATGGCGCAGGCTTTATCGTTGCCATTGCAGGTGACATGATGACCATGCCAGGCTTACCTAAAGTACCCGCCGCAGAACGAATTGACATTGACGATGCAGGCCGGATTAGCGGTTTATTTTAAAACGGATAGCATTAGGCGGGAGGCTTATATGACTGAAAAACCACTAGCAGTTCATGCGCATCAAGTCGAGCCACGCGCGAAAAAATCGGCTTACCCTACAGTCATTACCGATAAAATTGGCGATTTATTAGCCGGTCGAGACAAACGCACACTCGGTGAGGTATTCGGGTTAAAAAACTTTGGCGTTAACTTAACCCGACTCGCACCCGTTGCCATTTCCGCGTTACGTCATGCGCACGAAAAACAAGACGAATTTGTTTATATCCTCCAGGGCTACCCTACCTTGCAAACCGATGACGGCGATACCTTGTTACAACCCGGCATGTGCGCCGGGTTTCCCGCCGGCTCCGGTAATGCGCATAGGCTAATCAATCAAAGCCCAGAAGATGCTTGGTATTTAGAAGTCGGTGACCGTACGCTAGGCGATTGCGTCACCTACCCTGAAGAGGATTTACAAGCCAACAACCCAGAAGGCGTTTGGCTATTTAGTAGAAAAGATGGTCGAGCATTTGATTAAGGCAAATCTGTTTTACTGGAACCATTGCACTCCGACTTAACTTAGATTGATACGAGAAGCGCGTGTTAGGTAAAATCTCTCTAAATATCCAATGGAGTTAACCAAATGAGCCTATCTGCCCAAGAAATCACTCAGCAGTTATTAATATTGCCTGAGCGTGAGCAGCAAGAAGCGTTAGATTTTATTGAATTTTTACACCTTAAATTGGCACGCGGAAAACTCCAAACAACCGAGTCCATAGCTTCAAGCCAAGAAAACCAGACAAAAGGCGCGCAAATGCTGAACCTTATGGATGAGTTTGGACTTCTAGGTTGCATGGAAGGTGATGGGACTTTATCTGAAAATTATAAGCAACATTTGTGGAACAGTCGGTGATTATTGCCGATTCAGGATTTTGGGTGGCGCTGCTTGACCGTCGGGACAAGCATCATGAAACGGCACGAAGATTTGTGTTGACGACAAACGACTCGTTTATCACTGCCATGCCCGTCGTAACAGAAGTTTGCTATTTGTTACAAGTGCGCTGTCACGCGCTAAAAGCCACTGATTTTTTAACGGCACAGCAAGCCGGATTGTTTAATCTTTTTACTATCAACGACGTACACTTGCCAAGAATATGCACACTAATGAAGCAATACGCTGATTTGCCGATGGATTTAGCGGATGCTTCATTAGTGTTACTCGCGGAAGAATTAGGGCATGGGCGGATTGTCTCCACCGATAAGCGTGATTTTCATGCTTATCGGTGGAAAACTTATCATCCGTTTACCAATTTATTGTTGTCGCATGACGGGTTGCTGCCCAAAGTCGATTAACCAACAAAAAAACGAATACGCCTCCTATCTTAAAATCTATTCTGTACTTCTTAGATTACAGGAAATTAAGTTTGGTTATTTCAGTTCTCAATAGGCCGCCAGCAATACCCCTGAACTTAAACAAAAATCTCCGCTAAAAACCCCTTCATCGCTAACCAAGAGCGTTGATCAGCTATGGGTTTATACACCGTACCGAAATCCGGGTTATTAGCAGCCGGATTAGTAAAGGCATGCATCGTATGACCAAAAGTTAATAACTGCCAATCTGCACCGGCCTCAGTGAGTTCACGCTCTAAAGCGACAACCTGCTCAACTGGCACCATAGGGTCATCATGACCGTGTATCGCTAATACTTTTGCATTGATTGCCGTACCTTGAATATTTTCAGCGGGCATAAATAAGCCGTGAAAACTGACGACACCACAAATATCTGCACCCGTACGCGCCAAGTCCAACACGCACAGCCCGCCGAAACAAAAGCCAATTGCGGCGATTTTGCCACTATCGACCCAAGGTAAATTTTTAACGGCGGTTAATGCCGCCAGCATCCGCCGTTGCAATAACGCCCTGTCATCGATAAACGGTTGCATCAGTTTAGAGTTTTCCTCAGGCGTAGCGCCTAACACACCTTTACCGTACATATCCAACGCAAACCCGACATAACCCAATTCAGCTAAACGCTGAGCTTTTTCAGCAACAAACGCGTCACGCCCACCCCACGCATGACTGATTAACACCGCAGGTCTTGGCCCGGATTGCGCATCATCGAATGCAAATAACGCTTCCAAAACAGTGTCTTGATCTAGGTAATTAACGGTATTGCTAATAATCGCCATGTTATCCCCCTGTTAAACTCTTGCCATATAAGGTAATTTGCGTACCTCTTGCAAGTAGCTTAAAAAACCCAAAGACGCATCTTCAATTAAGTCTAATACCCGCTCAAACCCAGCTGGGCCACCATAATAAGGGTCAGGCACTTCGCGGGTTTGAGTGTTTAACGCAAAGTCCAAAAATAAGCGTACTTTATGCTGATGATGACTAGGGCACATTTGGCTTAGCAAGCTCATGTTATCGTCATCCATCGCTAAAATATAATCGAACGTCTCAAAATCAGCTTCAGACACGCGTCTAGCTCTTAAACATGAAATATCTATCTCACGTTCACGCGCAGCACGTTGCGCGCGTAGATCCGGTGCGTCACCGACATGATAAGCATGAGTCCCCGCCGAATCGACGACAAAGCGCTCCGTGATACCTTTTTCCTCAATCAGCTTAGTAAACACACCTTCAGCCGTGGGCGAGCGGCAAATATTACCCATACAAACAAATAATACATTGATTTTATTCATATTAATTCCAGATACAAGCAAAAAAACACAGTTTGATTGAACGTTAACACACAGAAGCTCAATCAGCCAATAGGTTATAGCCGACGTGTATGGTGTAATTCACAACCAACACCACTGCAAGCATCGAGGTTTTTTGTGAGCCATTCTTATCGCACGACACCTATAAACTCAGCAACTATTCCCGAAGGCATTCCATTCATTATCGCCAATGAGCTGGCGGAACGGTTTAGTTATTATGGTATGCGCGCTATTTTAATAGTCTTCATGACCCATTATCTAGTCGATGCTCAAGGTCAACCGGACTCAATGTCGCCTGAAACCGCCACCGCTTATTATCATTTATTCATTGCCATCACCTATTTCACACCTTTTTTCGGTGCATTATTAGCTGACGGCTGTTTAGGCAAATACCGGACAATTATCTTATTGTCATTAGTGTATTGCCTTGGTCATTTTGTCTTAGCACTCGATATTACGCGCACCGGTTTATTAATAGGCCAAAGCTTAATCGCGTTAGGCGCGGGAGGTATTAAGCCCTGCGTATCGGCGCATTTAGGCGACCAATTTAGCGACAGCAACCAAGCTAAACTTAATAGCGTGTTTAGCTGGTTTTACCTCGCAATTAATACTGGAGCGTTTATCTCCATGCTATTAGTGCCTTGGTTGCTAGAGCATTATGGCGCTGCCTATGCGTTTGCTTTGCCAGGTGTTTTAATGGCGTTAGCAACATTCATTTTTTGGTCAGGGCGTTATCGTTTCGTCCACATACCAGCAGCGGGGTTTAAGGCTATCTACGCTAGCTTAAAGCATACCGGCACAACAACTGTTATTCCGCTACTTAGCATTTATGGCTTCATTGCGGTGTTTTGGTCATTATTCGATCAAATTGGCTCTGCATGGGTGTTGCAGGCTGAGCATTTACATAACCAAATTTTCGGTATCACACTATTACCGGCGCAATTACAAGCGGCTAATCCCTTGTTAATTATGTTATTAACGCCGTTATTTTATCAGTGGCTTTATCCAAAACTTAATCGCTATTGGCCTTTGACGTATATGAATAAAATGACTATGGGTTTATTTATCGCTGCCCTAGCCTTTGCCTGGGTAACCTGGGTTCAGCTACAGATTGACCATGGCATGACGCTGAGCATAGCATGGCAATTACCCGCCTATGTTTTATTAACCTCGGCGGAAATCATGATTTCGGTGACCTGCTTAGAATTTTCTTACACCCAAGCACCTTATGCCATTAAATCGCTTATCATGGCCTTTTATTTAGCTTCAGTCGGTGTCGGCAATTTACTCACCAGCCTTATTAATTTTATACTTGAGCATAGCGCAAGCCATACCTGGCTAACAGGCGCGGCGTATTTTGGCTTATTTACTGGTTTAATGCTATTAACAGCAATCGCTTTTAGCATGTATAGCCGACGTTATACCGAGAAAACCTATTGGCATTCGACGATAAGCCATGAATAATAGCGTAAACCTTTTCTTCCTCCTCTAATATTGGACGTTAACCATGAAAAAAACCAAAGCAACCCCTGAATCCGACAAAAAACCTAGCAAAGCAAAAGCCGAAGCACCTGTTGCGGTCACAGAAAAACCCAAAGCACCGGCCAAAAAACCAGCACCAGCACCGGTAGTTGCCGAACCAGTGCCTGAAGCCAGCATTGAAACCTCTACTCTGCCCATGCCTGAACGCATTGGCTTAACAGCTGGCAATATCTGGCGCCACCTATCAGCGAATGGCCCCTGCTCTGTTGCAAAACTGGTTAGAGAGTTAGCAGAAGAAGAGAAAGTCATTCAACGCAGCATAGGTTGGCTAGCACAAGAAGATAAAATCACTTTAACCGTGCAAGACCGCGTGGAAACAATTGCCTTGAAATAAGACTTAATAATCTACCGGCAAAATCTAGTCTTACTAGGTTTTGCCGGTAAAAACTGTGTTTTTCTCGCTTCAATGGCCTAGCAACTGTCGGAGCTATGCATCGTTGTAAATAGCCTACCATGATCGATTACTCGAAACTCGAAAAGTCTCTGTACCAATTGCAATTGCAGTTTGCCAATTATCAACGTTGCGAGCAGCGCCATGATTTATTGGAATTAGATAAAGAGGCTATTGCCGAATCAGTCATTCAACGTTTCGAGACCTGCTATGACTGCGCTTGGAAGCATTTGAAACGCTATTTGATTGAAGCTTTGGGACTGCCTGATGTGCCGAACAGCCCTAAACCCATTTTCCGTATCGCCGCAGAAAACCGCTTGTTTCAAGTGCCTACCGAACGATGGTTACAGTACGCCGATGCACGGATTCAAACAGCCCATGATTATGATGGCGAGAAAGCCAAAATTGCTTTAGCGCTGATGGCCAATTTTATTACCGATGCCACCGCGTTATACCAAACGCTGACCGGACAATCAGGGTCATGACGCAAGCACTAGATCTAACACCGGCCCAGCACTCGCTATTGCTGAAATTGCTGCAACAGTTTTTACCAAATGTCGGCGTCTGGGTCTTTGGTTCACGAGTCAAAGGTAGCGCCCGCCCCAGTTCCGACCTTGATTTGGTAGTATTCGCCAAATCTTCACAACGCTCGCAAGTCTTTGCCTTGCAAGAAGCACTAGAAGAGAGCAACCTGCCTTTCAGAGTGGATTTATTAATCTGGAATGAAATTCCAGAAAATTTCAAAAGCAATATTCAAAGCCAATTCATCGAATTAGTCCCCACACAAGCCGTTGACCGCGCTGTGAATATCAACTCTTTTTAATGTGCCTGCTCCCAATTCGCCCCTACGCCTATATCAACTAACAACGGCACTGATAATACTGCAGCAGAACTCATCAGCTCTCGAATCGTTGCAATGCTTGTGTCTAATGCCGACTCGGCGACTTCAAAAACTAACTCATCGTGCACTTGCATAATCATTTTGACGTCAGGTTGAGTCGAGGTTAGCCAATAGTCACACGCTAACATGGCACGCTTAATAATGTCAGCCGCCGTGCCTTGCATCGGCGCGTTAATAGCGGTGCGTTCAGCATATTGGCGTAATGCGGCATTTTTAGCGTTAATATCCGGCAAGTATAAGCGCCGTCCAAATACGGTTTCGACATAGCCTTGGGTACGCGCCAGCTCTCGCGTAGTATCCATATACTGTTTAACTCCCGGGTAACGATCAAAATACATGTCGATATAGCTTTGTGCTTGCGCTCTAGTGATGCCAAGTTGTTGAGCTAAGCCAAAAGACGACATACCGTAAATCAAACCAAAATTAATCGCTTTGGCCGAGCGTCTTAAGTCTTGCGTCACGCGCTCAGGCTCAACACCAAAGACTTCCGCTGCGGTCGCTTTATGCACATCTAAACCAGCACTGAACGCATGTAACAACCCCGCATCGCCTGATAAATGCGCCATAATGCGTAATTCAATTTGCGAGTAATCGGCGGCGACTAATTGATAGCCAATGGGAGCAATAAACGCTTGCCGAATTTTCCGGCCTTCTTCGCTACGAATGGGAATGTTTTGTAAATTAGGGTCTGACGACGATAAACGCCCTGTCGCGGCTACGGCTTGATGATAAGAGGTGTGAATACGCCCGGTTTTGACATCAACCTGCTGAGGTAGTTTATCGACATAGGTTGACTTTAATTTGCTTAAGCCTCGGTATTCTAAAATTGCTTTCGGCAATGGGTAGTTCAGCGCTAATTCTTGCAACACCGATTCATCGGTAGACGGTTGACCTTTAGGCGTCTTTTTTAACACCGGCAATTTTTGTTGCTCATAAAGAATATCTTGAATTTGCTTAGGCGAGCCTAAGTTAAATGTTTGCCCGGCCAACTCGTGCGCATGTCGCTCTAAGGCAATGATTTGATCAGATAATTCTAAGCTTTGTTTAGCCAGCATATCGGTATCAATTAAAACGCCGTTACGCTCTATCCTCGCGAGTACGCTTAATAACGGTATTTCTAACTCGGTATAAAGCTGGTGCAATTTAGGTTGTTGGCTTAACTTCTCTTGTAAGACACGATGTAAACGCAAGGTAATATCCGCATCTTCTGCCGCATAGGGTGTTGCTTGTTCTAATGACACTTCGGCAAAACCAATTTGCTTAGCGCCTTTACCGGCCACCGATTCATAAGCAATCGTGGTAATACCTAGATAATGTTTGGCTAAATCATCCATATTGTGCCGACTAGCCGTGCTATTCAACACATAAGAGGCGAGCATGGTGTCGTGCGCAATACCGCGTAATTGAATACCGTGATTGGCTAATACATGGCAATCGTATTTTAGATTTTGCCCTAACTTTAAGTGCTCAAGGCTTTCTAATAACGGCTTTAGCGCGGTGAGTACTTGCTCACGGTTAAGTTGTTCAGGTACGCCAGGATAGTCATGCGCTAACGGCACATACGCCGCCTTGCCAGGCGTCACAGCAAACGAAACACCAACGATTTCGGCGGTCATGTAATCTAAACTGGTGGTTTCAGTATCAAACGCAAAAACCGGTGCCTGCATTAACGTGTGTAGCCAAGCATCGAACTGCTGTTGGGTTAATACGGTTTCATACTCTGGCGTTAAGGTATCTTCTACCAGACTGGCTTGTACAGGTGTTGTGGCTAACGACGCCTGATTTAAGGTTTTTAACCACGATGAAAAACCCAATTGGGTTAACAATTCAGTTAAACGCACAGTATTGATGGCTTGCTTTTTTAAATCATCTAATGCACAAGGTAAGTCCAAATCAACTTGTATTGTTGCTAATTGACGAGATAGTGCCAGTTGCTCCATGCTCGCGCGTAGGTTATCGCCTATTTTGCCTTTAATCTCGTTGGCGTGAGCCAGCAAGTTGTCGATAGTGCCGTATTGCTCTAACCACTTCGCAGCTGTTTTAGGCCCAACTTTAGACACACCCGGAATATTGTCCGCGCTATCGCCAATGAGCGCTAAATAATCAATAATTTGCTCTGGCTTGACACCAAATTTAGCCACTACACCGGCAACATCCATGCGCGTATCTGACATGGTGTTCTCTAAAATGATATGCTCATTAACTAATTGCGCCATATCTTTATCGCCGGTGGAAATAACTACTTGAAAACCCGCTTGCGCGGCTTTTATCGCCAAACACCCTAACACATCATCCGCTTCAACGCCGTCATGGCTAATCAGCGGTAGCCCCATTGCCTGAATCAACTCATGCAATGGCTGAATTTGCACACGCAAATCATCAGGCATAGGCGGTCTATGTGCTTTGTATTCGGCATATAACTCATGCCTAAAGTTTTTGCCCGGCGCATCAAACACCACGGCAAAATACTCGGTTTGATACTCAGCTAATAATTTGCGCAGCATATTCGACACACCATAAACCGCATTGGTGGGTTCGCCACTAGGGCTGGTTAACGGCGGTACCGCATGAAAAGCTCTGAATAAAAATGATGAACCATCAATAAGAACGACTTGTTTATTGGCTTCAGACATAAGATTGACTGACTGGGAATTAATAATGGCGTGGATTGTATAACGGCGCGGTCAAAGTCCTTATTGTTTTTTTGTATAACAAAAACTTGACTAAACCTGAAAACCTTTTACAATACGGGATTCCTAAAACGGAGCGGTAGTTCAGTTGGTTAGAATACCGGCCTGTCACGCCGGTGGTCGCGGGTTCGAGTCCCGTCCGCTTCGCCATTCCCCATCTTTGGCCGTAACACCAACTACGTCCATACACCTAGCTAACAAATACAGCGCATACCTCCATCTCTTATCAAGGCACGTTAAGCATGGCTAGACGAAGCGAACATAGTCAGGAACAAATCCGAGAAATGGTCTTATCAGCAGCGGAAAAAATTGTTGTTGAACGCGGCTTTGATGGCTTAACCATGCGCAGAATCGCTGGCAGAATAGGTTATACCGTAGGTAGTATTTATATGGTATTTCAAAACATGGCGGATTTGGTGCTGCATATCAACGCATTGACGTTAGATCAAATGGCTGAGCAGCTTAAACAAGCCAAATTGACTGATGAGGAAACCTATCTTGAATTGTACGCAAAAACCTATTTGCACTATGCGCACAATAACCTAAACCGGTGGCGCTTAATTTTCGAGTTTCGCCTGCCCGACGACGCTGAGGTACCAACGTGGTATCAAGCTAAAGTTGATGCTATTTTCAAACACGTCGAAGAACAATTTACTGCTTTATCTGAACACGCTAACGAAGATGAAAAACACCAAGCAGCCCGCACATTATGGGCCGGCGTTCATGGCGTTTGTTCGTTATCGCTGAACGGCACCCTAGGAACAGTTGGCATTAACGACGTTGATGCATCCGTCGTGTTACTTACCCGAAGCTTTTTACTAGGCTGGAGACAAAAATACAAAAGCTAAAAAGGGTTTTTCCAGCATACCACTTGATTACGCCCATTATTTTTAGCCATGTACAATGCTTGATCACTGGCGTTTAATAAGTCCGTTAACGTCCAACCGGTTAAACACTCGCTCAAACGGATTGAAATAGTTAGATTAATTGAATCCGTATCACTTATCGGCATAGGCGTTTTTTGAATGCGCTTACGCAGCCGCTCTGCAGAAGCCTGTCCCTCTACCAACAATGTCGCTGGCATCATGACAACAAACTCTTCCCCACCATAACGCGCTAACAAATCAGTCGCTCGTATGTCGGTTTGCATTAAGATTGCAATATGCTTCAATACCTGATCACCTACAGCATGTCCGTAGCTGTCATTAACTTTTTTGAAAAAATCGACATCAATAATCATGAGCACGACAGGCTGACCTATCCGCGTCGATAACTCTAATTGCTGCGGAAAAATATCCATCAACCAATTTCGGTTGTGTAAACCCGTTAAGGTATCTGTCTCAGCGCGAACCCGATATTCATGCAGCAAACCTAAGCTAGACTCTAGCAACTCACTTTTATCGCGCGTACGCGTTGCCATAATGCGTAGTAAATTCAACGCAACTGTCGGATAAGCGCATAGAAAACGCCATAACTCATCGCGCTGTATCGCCAAATATCGGCAGTTTTGCGTCGCGATAACATGCGAGCTAGGCCGCTGATCATCTAAAATCGACAACTCGCCAACACACTGCCCTGGAAATATCCTTGCCAATGGGCGATTGGATGTAGCCGAAATCGTCACGACCCACTCGCCTTCTAGCAATATCAGCAGATTCTTATTATCTTTCATGGGTGACAATAGAATTTGCCCCACCGAAATTTCTTTTATCGACCAATTCTGCATGTACTGATACGCAGTCGTTAAATCAACACCTTTAAACAGCGGTGAATTGCTTAATACCTGGCTTTCTGCCGGTGTGAATAGAGTCGTTTCAATCATGTAAGTTTATGTGTCGTAATGACGCGGTGTATTTGCCTGTTCGCGGGTACGCAACCCCATAGAAACACTAAAAGTGCCTACCAAAACTAAAAAACCTAATGCCATCATGGCTTCTATCGGATCTACGCCCTTAGATGCGGCTAGACTATAACAACCTACGCCTAACAACATACCGATATTATTAAAAAAACCTTGCAAAGCAACCGCTCTACCACTGCCTATGCTGTGCTTACCTAACTCCTGCAAGCGTGCATTGACAGGAACGATAAACATACCACCCAACATGCCGATAAACAACAGCACGATACGCGCAGGCCATAGACTATCGGTTAAACCTAAGCCCACAATAAACATCGCCATAATATACGCAGGAATGCGGGCGCGCGCTAATTTTTCCAGTGGTATTAACCGTGGCACAATAGCTGAACCAATCACAATACCGATTGCTAAGAAAAACGTCAACTCTGCGATTTCCGTCGCGTTTTTTGACAACAACACCAATGGCGCCCAAGCAATTAAAATCACGCGTAATGTTGCGGCTGCCAACCAAAATAAACCACCGCCTAAAATTGCAAACGTTGAACCTCTAATTTTGAAAAACAGCTTAATTTCCCGCGCAAACGCGATAATTTTTGCATTTTTAGTCGGCTTTCTAACATTACCTGCCGGTAACATCACCGTTAACACGGCGGATAAAACATAAAAAACTGCACACCCGCCTAATGCTATTGGTATCGAATAGTCGGCAACTTTGGCACCGACCACCATACCTAGCAAAATCGCTAAAATCGTCGAACCTTCCATGAGGCTATTCGCTTTCACTAAATAATGATGCTCAGCAAGTTCTGGCAAAATACCATATTTCACCGGGTTATACGTCGCAGCGCCTAAGCCAACGATACTATAAGCAATAATTGGCTCGACATGGACTAGCAACAACACCGCGCCAACCGCCTTAATCAAATTAGCGACTAATAACACGCGTGGCTTAGCATGAGTATCGGCAATTTCACCCGCCCACGGTGCTAATATCACATAAGCCACAGTAAATGCGCTTTGTACCGCTGGAATATACCAAGTTTCTGCATGTCCCGCTTTCATCACAATCGCAATGACACTAAATAACAACGCATTATCAGCAAAAGCCGATAAAAACTGCGCCACCAACAACGGATAAATTAATTTGCTCATATCTAAACCATTAGGTTGTTAACTGTTTAGCCAAATCCGTAATGGCTGGATAATTCATCTTGCCGCTCGCCAATACCGGAATAGCCGCGACGACCAAGATTTTTTTAGGTAATAAAATAGACGCAACCCCAGAGTTATGCGCTATTAATTCAGCTAAGGTCGCACCTTGCTGCGTAGTCAATAAGAAAATTTGCTCGCCTTTTTTCGCATCCGCCAAGCTCGCTGCGGCGTGCATAGCGTTAGGCCAGGCTTTGCTAGCCAATTGCTCAACCGCTGTTAATGACACCATTTCACCACCGACTTTAGCAAAACGTTTACTGCGCCCACGAATACTGACAAAGCCTTCTTCGTCGATATGCGCAATATCACCCGTATCGTACCAGCCCTTGCCATAGATAGATTCAGCCGGAACTAACACACCCGGCGCACTGGCTAATAAATACCCTAACATGATATTCGGTCCATGTAAGTGCAAACGCCCCGCGCCTTCAATACCATCAACCGGCTCTAAATGATGCTCCATTGCCGGTAACAGCCGTCCAACCGTGCCCGCCTTGTAATCCATGGGCGTATTAACAGCCGCA
Organism: uncultured Methylocucumis sp.; assembly: GCA_963923905.1. Taxonomy (GTDB): domain Bacteria; phylum Pseudomonadota; class Gammaproteobacteria; order Methylococcales; family Methylomonadaceae; genus Methylovulum. The sequence continues at coordinate 20,344 of CAWUNX010000001.1, read as the reverse complement.
ACCGGGGCTGTTTCGGTGGCGCCATAGCCTTCTAAAATGCGTATGCCAAATTTATCCATCCACACTTGCCGAGTCGTTTCCTGCAATTTTTCTGCACCCGCCACCACATAGCGCACATTATAAAAATCATACGGATGCGCTTTTTTCGCATACGCAGCAAAAAAAGTATTCGTGCCAAATAAAATTGTCGCGCTAATTTCATAGGCAATTTCAGGAATTACCGCATAATGCAGCGGCGTCGGATAGAAAAACACTTTCATCCCCGCCATAACCGGCAACAGCGTTGCAACGGTAAAACCAAACGAATGAAACATAGGCAAATAATTCAACACCACATCTTGTGGCGTAAAACTAATTCTTGCCGCGACTTGCTGATGATTGGCTAACACATTGCTATGCGATAACACCACGCCTTTAGGCAAACCTTCAGAACCCGAAGTAAATAACACAACAGCAGGAGCATCGGGCTTATCGGTATCACGGTCGTGCCAAATATCCGCCGTTTTCGCTAAACATAGCGCCTTAAGCTTATCTTGCCAGGTCAACGACGCCGCCAAGTCTTCTAAATACACTAAACGCGTTTGTTGGCTTAATAATTCAGCCTCTGACTCAAGCTTAGCCATTTCGATAAATTTGCGTGAAGTTAACACCGTATTCACTTGCGCGATTTGACACGCAGACACCATCCCCGCGCCACCGGTTGAAAAATTCAACATCGCTGGAATACGCTTTAAATACTGCAACGCCAACACCACATACAAAGTTTTAGTCGAATTAGGCAACATAATTCCGACATGCTCACCAGACTGAGTAATCGCACTAAGCAAACCACTTAATGCTAACGTACGCGTCACTAACTGGTCATAAGTCACCGGTTTACGTTCTAAGTCTTCAGCAATGACATGACCTCCGCCGTGAATCGCACGCGCTTCTAATAAACAAGAAAAAATACTTTGCTGATAATGACTGGTCTTAAACATCATATCGGTCATGATGTCAGCCAAAATATGGCCTGATAACTTACGACGGTTTTTCCCGGTTAGTTCCCTATGCTCAGGAATCGTTGCGGGCGGCAAAATATGCATGGTAATTTTCGGAAACAACCGCAAACGTACAATATTACGCAACTTAGAAAAATGGCTGTATTGCGTGCCTTCAAAACGAATTGGTAAAACTTTAGCTCCTGATTTTTCAGCAACTAAGCCAGGCCCATCATAAATTTTCATTAACGAGCCGGTTTCTGTCAGTCGCCCTTCGGGGAAAATGACTGTTTTACTGTCTTTTTGCAAATGATGAATTAAATCTTTTAGCGACAACGGATGCGTAGGGTCCATTCTAAACACTTGCGACAACCCTAAAAATGGCTTTAGCCACCAACGCTCAGAAATATGCGTATTAATCGCAAACGTCACCTTATCCGGTAAAAACACGCCTAATAACAACGCATCTAAAAACGACGTGTGATTAGCAATGATTAACACGCGCGACCCAGCTTGGTAATAATGCTCTAAACCCACCACATCAACCCGATACAGCAACTTTAATAAATGATATAAAAATTTCTTTAACATGATATGACTCACCAAAAAAAACAACGATTACGAATAAATCCTAGTATACAATAAATTAATCATTGTTCAATTTTTTCTAGCAAACAATCTAATAAAAAAACAGGAAGGGAAGCGGCTTATTACAAAGGGGGATTATTAGCAGTTGGTAACGTTATGATGGATTAGCAACGACCAACAAACGTATTGCCTAAACCCGAAAACCGGAACGAGCGCACCTGTTCCGGCTTAGCTAGATCATTAGTGGTGGCAGCCCGTACCATGAATATGCCCGTGCGCCAACTCTTCATCAGCGGCAGGTCTTATGTCGATAATTTCTACCGCAAATGTTAACGGTACACCTGCCAACGGATGATTGCCATCGATGGTAATATCGTCACCGTCTATATCGACAATCGTGACCACGCCAGGGCCTGAACTGACTTCAGCATGAAACTGCATACCCACAGCAAGCTCATTAACCCCTTCAAACATCGCGCGTGGAATGACTTGTATTCGGTCTTCATAAAACAGACCATACGCGTCTTCGGGTTCTATCCGTACATTTAATTTGTCGCCAACAGCCTTGTCCGCTAAGGCAGCCTCAAGGCCTGAAATAATATTGCCGTAACCGTGCAAATACACTAAAGGCTCATTACCGTCTGAACTATCGATAACCTCGCCTTCATCATTGGTTAATGTGTAATGTATAGATACTGCCATTTTGTCTGCAATGCGCATGTTTAACCTCTTGCATTTAAAAAGATAAAGTAGCGGGCCGTTAACGTGCCCAAGACCACTTTGTTTGAACATCTGCCGAAAATGCGTTAGAAGTTGAAACAATGTTGTTACAATGGCGCTTTTTCGTAGCAATCATAACGCTTAAAAACCACACGTTTTTAAAGCGTGGGCAGTATCGCGCAACGACTCCGTATAGTCCAGACTTAATGCAAAATTTACCCTTTCAACCTTCTTCTTTAGCCGAGCATGTCGTCGATGTATGGCTGGCTTATCCAGACGAAATCACCGATGCTGATTTACTGTTAACGTATCAAGCATTACTTACTGAGCCAGATCGACAACAATGGCAACGCTTTTATTTTGCCCGTCATCAACACCAATATTTAGTGACACGCGCAATGGTACGCGCGGTGTTATCGCAGTATTTGCCGCTAGAGCCGAGTGCTTGGCAATTTGTTCGTGATAGTTACGGCAAACCAGAAATTCAACCCGGCTTAATCGCGTTGCCGTTGAGATTTAATCTTTCTCATACCGAGGGGTTAATTACTTGCGCGGTTACGCTTAAACACGCAATCGGTATCGACGTTGAATATTTATTAAGAGCGAATGCGACGCTAGATATTGCGGCTCGCTATTTTGCCGCCGCCGAAATCCAAGAACTCATGCAATTGCCAGACGCTTTGCAACAACAGCGTTTTTTTGCGTTATGGACGCTTAAAGAAGCCTATATTAAGGCCAAAGGATTGGGTTTATCACAGCCATTAGATCAGTTCAGTTTTAACTTTGGCCTGCATCAATCGGTAAGTATTGAATTTTTAGAATCTATCGCTGACAGACCTAAGCACTGGCAATTTTGGCGCTACCAACCGACTGAGCAGCACCAAATGGCACTTGCCGTTAATTCGACTGAACCTATTTCAGTCAGAGTAAAAAAAATCATTCCATTACAACAGGTCACCACGCTAATCGAGTAATCGGCCTGGATGGTCGCAATTAATATGACCGATTAAACTGTTATAAATACTATAACCGACTAATTCGCTTAAGCGTTTAGAAAAGGTTTTAGCTATCTCTCTAGGAATACCTAATTGCTGATTTTCTTGTTGCCGGATAAAACCCGCACAGTAGTTTAAGGCAATCGCTGTGCGCCGTTGCTGGCTGCGATTCGCCCCGCCACCATGCCAAACGCTACCATGTATCAATAACACACTGCCTTTAGGCATTTCTGCGGCGATGCTGTCATAACTGCCATTAATATCAGGGTTATGGTCTAATCGGTGACTGCCTGGAATGACTCTCGTTGCGCCATTTTCTTCGGTAAAATCAGAAATAGCCCATAACGTATTACAGATAATCGGTATGTGGGGCCTGGGCAACGGGATTAATTGGTCATCGGCGTGTATCGTTTGCGCGTCTTGCCCCGGTAAGAGCGTTGACGTTGACAATGACGACACCAAGCAACCCGGATCTAAAAAAGCTTCGATAATCGGTAAAATTTTTTCATGCACCGGCACACACTGATACAACACGCCGTGCGTCAGTAAATTATGAATCCTAAGCGTCTGATAGCCTTCAAACGCTGATACACCGGGCTTGATATTAAGCTCATGCTCTAAACGCAATAAATCTTGGTCTAGCGCCGTTAATTCGGACGCTGTTAACACATTATTAACAATAGTATAGCCTTGTTCATGTAACTCGCTTACGGCATGTTCGATAGCATTCATAGCTGTTTAACCCTAGCTTTGTTGATGGATTTCGCTATATTAGCATGACATCTCATTGTAGGAGGCATCACTAAAGCATGAACAACCCAGTGATTATCATGATAGAAGACGACCCCGCCATACGGCTATTTCTGCGCACGGGCTTAAGCGCACATGGCCTTAAAGTCTACGAAGCAGAAACCGGCAAACAAGGCATTATCGAAGCGAGCACTCGCAAGCCTGATATGGTCGTATTAGATTTAGGTTTGCCTGACATGGACGGCGAGCAAGTCATTCAAGCCATACGCGCCTGGTCAACGCTACCCATTTTAGTGTTATCAGCGCGTAATTCGGAGCAGCAAAAAATTAATGCGCTAGACGCCGGTGCTGATGATTACTTAACCAAGCCTTTTGGTTTAGGTGAATTACTGGCGCGGATTCGGGTTTTATTACGGCGTTGTCGTAGTGATACGGTCTTTGCACCCGAGGGTATTTTTACCTGTGGCAAGCTAACGGTTGACCTAAACAAACGGGTTGTTCGGGTAGCGGATAACGAAATTCACTTAACCCCTATCCAATACCGGCTACTGACTGTCTTGGTGAAAAACTCAGATAAGGTACTGACGCAACGCTTTTTATTAAAAGAAGTCTGGGGCCCCTCTTATAGCGACAATGCGCATTATTTAAGAATCTACATTAGCCAATTGCGCCAAAAAATAGAACAAGACCCAACCCGACCACAATATTTACTGACAGAATCGGGTATCGGGTATCGCCTGAAACGACCCTAGGGTTCACGAGCATCGCGCCGCTTTATTACCCTCATATATTAAGTTAAGCTAGAGCAAAAAAGATTTAGCCGCTACTGAAATTAAAACCAAGCCGCTCAATCGGAAGCCATTTAAAAATCAATACAATAGCAATTTGACTTTTTCAATAATGGGTAAATCTGTATAAAAAATAGTCAATTTCTTGTTAAATCGGCAATGATTGCGGTTAAAATCGTGTCAAGTAAATATTAACATCCACTTAAGCCATTGAATTTTAATGCTCATCAAAATTGAGAATGGCTGCCAAGAATTAAGCCTTACCGCAAATTGGCCTAAACCAATATAACTGATAGTGCTTATTAACCAGTCTTTTGATACCGCCGCCAATCGCTCTAGTTTTTTCTCAGCGGCTCTTTATAAAATTCGTTACTTAGTATTTGGGTTAAAAATACCAAAACTCATTTAGAACCACCTGCTCATTCAACTAAACTTTACAAACTGACCCCCAGGAGAAACTATGGCAACTTATTATGGCGATAACAACGATAACATTATTCACGGCTCTAAATTATCGGATGAACTATACGGCTATGACGGCAATGATACGTTAGAAGGCGCTTCCGGTGATGACTTCATGATTGGGGGGGTAGGTGATGACTTCTTGGCTGGCGATGACGGCAATGACAAATTGTATGGCGAAGGCGGCAACGACATGCTAAACGGCGGTTTAGGTAATGACGAGTTGTATGGCGGCAAGGGCAACGATACGTTAAACGGCGGTTCAGGCAATGTCTATATGTTTGGTGGTGTCGACAACGATACCTATATTATCGCTAACAACGATGGTATTCATGTGATTGGCGACGAAGACGGTACAGATGTGGTGAAGTTTACCGACGTAAAGTCTACCGATATTACCCGCATCACACGAGGAGAGCTTAATGAGTTACTTATAGAGTATGGCGACAAAAGTCAGCTAAGGATAGGTTCCTATTTCTCAAGTGACAGTTACCACATAGAGCAATTTAACTTCAGCGATGGCTTAACATGGTCTTGGCAAGACATTAAGCTTAAAGCTTTAGCTATCGCTAGCGATGGTGACGACACGCTATATGGTTATGATGACGAAAACGATAATTTAGCAGGGCTAGGCGGTAATGACACGTTAGATGGCGGAGCTGGCAATGACACGCTAAACGGCGGTTTAGGTGAAGACTCTATGGAAGGCAGATCTGGCAACGATACCTATATCATCGCTAACAACGATGGTATTGATAGGATTCACGACTTCAACGGTACAGATGTAGTGAAATTTACCGACGTTAAGTCTACCGATATTACCCGTGTCACACGAGGTTATTATACTTTACTTATAGAGTATGGCGACAACAGTCAGCTAATGATAAGTTACTATTTCTCAAGTGAGGATTATCGCATAGAGCAATTTAACTTCAGCGATGGCTTAACATGGTCTTGGCAAGACATTAAGCTTAAAACCTTAGCCATCGCTAGCGATGGTGACGACGCGCTATATGGTTATAATTACGAAAACGATAATTTAGCAGGGCTAGGCGGTAATGACAGATTGTATAGTGAGGATGGTAACGACACGCTAAACGGCGGCTTAGGTAATGACCAGTTGCATGGCGGCTACGGCAACGATACCTATATCATCGCTAACAACGATGGTGTTGATACGATTTACGAGGGCGGCGGTAATGATGTGGTGAAATTTACCGACATTAAGCTTACCGATATTACTCGTATCACACGCGATGATTGGGACTTGCGTATAGAATATGGCGACAACAATCAGCTAACGATAAGCAGCTACTACTATAAAAAGCATAATCGCATAATAGAGCTATTTAATTTCGACAAAGGCGATGTGTTACAACGTATTATTGTTGGCGATGATTATTTACGCGGTACTAAATTCAATAACGCATTATCAGGCAGTAGCGGTGCTGAAACACTCACTGGCGGCAACGGCAAAGACCTTTATATCGGCGGCTTAGGTAAAGACAGCTTGCGTTTGGGAGAGAAGATAGCCGTAACCGATACGATAAAAATAGCTGACGGTGATAGCTTAGTCAGCAGCTATGATATTGTTTCTGGTTTTGAACTAGGTGTTGGCTTTAGCAATGAAACAACCGATAAACTGGACTTATCAAGCACGGCGATTGCCGCTAATATCGCCGCCGTCGATGGCGTTAATGCCGGTGTTATCAAAAGTCATGCCATTACCAGCGGCATCATTAGCTTTGATGATGCTGACAGCTTTAGCAGTGCATTAACCCTCACTAATAAGATGCTGAACACTGTCTTTAGTTATTTGCAAAACAATATTACAGCGGGTACGGTTGCTTTTACAGCGCTTGGCAATACCTATGTGTTCCAAGACAGCGGCGCTGATGATACGCTAGTGATGTTAAGCGGCGTTGTCGCGAGTAATTTAAACTCCACAGGGTTGGTAGCCGGTGGCGTTTGGTTAGCCTAAGCGTCTATTGAAACGACTGCGCGTTCTTTAAAGACGCACAGTCGTACCGAATTGGAGTAAAACGGCTTCAGCCATTGAACTCCTGCTTAACTTAACGGCACTGAGGTGTCATGTTCTGTTGAGAAGCAGCAATAACAATTACGACCTGCCTTTTTAGCCTGATACATCGCTATATCGGCTTTTTTTAATAAATCATCTAACGTATTGCCGTCATTAGGGTAAACACTTATACCTATACTAAACGAGGTCGTTAATTGATGACTATTAATAGCAAATGGTTGATGTAATTGAGCAATAATTTTTTCAGCGACACGCTCAGCAATTAGCGCATCCGGTAAATTCGTTAAAATAATAATGAATTCATCACCACCATAGCGACAAATGGTATCCGCTTCACGTACGCAATTCGATAAGCGCTCAGCAATGCCCTGTAGCAGTAAATCGCCCATATCATGACCTAAACTATCGTTGATATGTTTGAATCGGTCTAAGTCTAAAAACAATAATGCAACTAACGTCTGATTTCTACTTGCAGCGATTAGCGCTTGAGCAAAACGCTCTTGCAATAAAGTTCGATTAGGCAACCCTGTTAACGAGTCATGATGTGCTAAAAACTCTATTTTTTGCTCAGCCACTTTGCGCTCGGTAATATCAGAAAAAATACCGATATAGTGGGTGATACGGCCTTCTTGATTACGAACGACTGAAATGCCTAACAAAACCGGATATTGCTCGCCATTTTTTCTAACATCCCAAACTTCGTCTTGCCAATAACTATGCTTTTTCAAGGCATTACGCATTTTTGCAAAATACGTTTGGTCTTTTTGCTGAATCGATAAAATTTTAGGCGTTTGCTGAATAATTTCTTGTTGTGTATAACCGGTAATTTGGCAATACGCCTGATTACACGACAAAATACGCGCATCGGCATCGCATAAAATAATACCCTCGCCACTATGCTCAAACACCTTTGCCAGTAACTGTAACTGCTCTTCGGCTAATTTATTTTGTTGAATATCCGTATGCGTACCCAAAATTCGTAACGGATTACCTGCGGCATCGCGCTCGACAATACTTCCCGTTGCCAGAATCCAACGCCATGAACCATCACGGCAACGCTGTCTAAAACTGACTCGATATTCAGGTTGTTCACCCAGCAAATAGGCACGAAAGGAAGTTTTTACTATAGCCTCATCTTCTGGATGGATACTTGCTAACCACTCAACTAAGCGTAGCGAAGAAAACTCATTGGCTTCATAACCTAGCATTAAAGCATATTCCGCATTCACTCTAATTTCGTTTGTTAGAGGGCTATAATCCCATAATCCTTGCTTACCGGCTGCTAACGATAATCTTAACTGAGCTTCACTTTGCCGTAATTGCTGTTGCTGTTTAATTAATAATTGTCGCGTATGGTGAGAACGTAATACATAACGCACCCGGTAAGGCAATAATAACCACTGGATTGGCTTACTAATAAAGTCCGTCGCGCCTAATTGAAAAGCTTGCTCAACACAATGTACATCTTCCACGGCCGTCATCATGATAATAGGCACATCGGTCGCGTAATGGGCGATTAAAATTCTAAGACAGGCAAAGCCATCCATGCCAGGCATCATCACATCTAATAAAATCAAATCTGGCCGGTTATGCGCAATCTCTGCGAGTCCCGCATCGCCACTTTCGGCACAGATGACATCAAAATTACTCGCTGTTAATGATTTATTCACTAACGCGCGTGTCATGGGATCGTCATCAATGACTAAAATTTTCGGTTTAGCGGTCATGGAGTCGTTATTTTTATAATTGTGCCAGTGATTCTAACATAAAGTGTTTATACATCGTTTTCAACAATAAAAATGCAAGGGGATTTTTATCCAACATGTTTAACTGACAGCTAAAATAACTGATTAAAAAAATAAGTAAATTTTATAACGTGTTTTTTGCGTATAACTACTCGCTATGAGTATTTTAGTCTATGAAAAACCAATAGTTTGCCAAAAAAATCAAGCAACAGTTCAAAAAACGCCCACTCATGGCTATATACTGAGCTTCGACGCTTACTATTCATGTTACTGAAAAATAAGATAGAATAGCGACCTTTTACCCTTTATTGTTGTTTAACATGTCTCAATCGTTAAAACTGCCTTTATCAGCACTTAAATTACATGTTGATATGGCTGATATTGATATATCACTCAAATCATCTGAATCGGCGTCGTTACTCATCGGCCAAGCACGCGCGCAATCAGCGCTAGAGTTTGGGGTCGCGATGCCAAGATTCGGCTATAACATCTTCGTCATGGGCGAGCCTGGTTTAGGCCGTTTAAGCTTAGTGTTTGAGCAGCTAAAACTCGCTGCACAAGCATTATCCACTCCGGAGTCTTTGGTTTATATCGATCATTTTAATTTTTCTCGCGAACCTAAAGCGCTGCTATTGCCCGCCGATACAGGCCATACCTTTAGCAAAGACATAGAAAAACTCATTGATGACGTCTTAGCCACCTTCCCTGCCGTTTTTGACAGCCCAACTTATCAACAAAAAAAGACGGCGATTGAGCGACATTTTACTCAAGCCTATAACAACGCTATAGGCATGGTCGATTACAAGGCGCAAGAAATGGGGATTGCCTTGTTTATGGAAAACGATGTCATGACCTTTGCGCCTATGGGCAGTAATAAACCCTTAACAGATGAAGAATTTAGCCTATTGCCACAAGCAGAAAAAGATGTTTTTCATGCCGATGTAGTTGGTTTAGAAGATTATTTAAACGAAGTGCTATTGGAATTGCCGCAATGGCGTAGGGAAATGGCTGAGCGGATTAAGCAAGTAGACAGTGATACCGTCAGTAGCGCTATTGAGCCTTTGTTCGCCGAATTACGCGATAAATATCAACAACAAGCCGATGTCATTCTGTACTTAACCGAAATGAAGCAGCATTTAGTCGATGTCACTATTGCCGATGTACTAATGCCTAGCAAGTCTATCGATGCTGATGCCTTCCGCAGAAAGAAACAACTGTTAATCGAACAATATTTACCGAATGTGCTCGTTGACCACAAGTTAAATACCGGCGCGCCAGTCGTTTATGAACCGCATCCGACGTATCAAAACTTATTTGGCCGCATCGAATATGCAAGTGAACAAGGCGCATTAGTAACCAGCTACCGTAAAATCTGTGCTGGCTCTTTACATAAAGCCAATGGCGGTTATCTAGTACTCGATGCCGAAAAACTCTTAAACTATCCTTATGTCTGGGATGGTTTAAAACGTGCATTGCAAGCTGGCTGCATTGAAGTCGATGCACCTTACACAGAATGGGGTATTAATACCATTACCTTAAAACCCGAAGTCGTCACATTAAACCTAAAAGTCGTTTTAGTGGGTTCTAGGGATATTTACTATTTGCTAGAAGAGCTTGATAGTGAATTTAATGAAATGTTTAAGGTGTTAGCCGATTTTGACCCTTATATTCCTGTCACTCATAACAACATTCAACAATTAGCCACGCGCATTCAAGGCTATGCGCAAGAACACACAGGCAAACAACTCACTTCAAACGCAGTCCAACGCTTAATCGAACACAGTTGCCGACTGGCAGAAAGCCAACAGCAATTTTCTGCGCATATTAATGACACGTTGGAAATCATCGGTGAAGCCGACTTATTTAGTCAACGTAGTCATACGACTGTTATAGAGCAAACCCATATCGAACAGGCACTACAAGCCCGAGAATACCGAAATGGCAGAATTTCCCAAGAAATTCTTAAGGAAATGCTAGATGGCACTATTTTAATCGACACTACCGGGGAAGCCGTTGGCAAAATCAATGGTTTAACCGTACTTGAAATTGGCGGTAGTTGCTACGGCTCGCCGGCACGCATTACGACTACGGTGTCACCAGGCTCAAGAGGTATTGTCGATATTGAACGAGAAGCTGAATTAGGCCAATCGATTCATTCTAAAGGCGTGATGATTTTATCCGGCTACTTAGGGCATTTTTATGCTCAGCAATTTCCACTCGCCATTTCAGCCAGTATTGCCATTGAGCAATCCTATTCCGAAATCGATGGCGATAGCGCATCGTTAGCTGAATTATGTTGCTTAATTTCCGCCTTAACGCGCACTCCGATAAAACAAAGTTTCGCGCTAACCGGCTCGATTAATCAATATGGCGAAGTACAAGCTGTAGGTGGTATTAATGAAAAAATCGAAGGCTTTTTTAGACTATGCCACGCTAGAGGTTTAGACGGCAGTCATGCTGTCATTATTCCTGTCGCTAATAAACGTAACTTAATGCTAAAACAAGAAGTGATTGATGCTGTTAAGCAAGGATTATTTGCTATTTATGCCGTATCCTATGTCAATCAAGCACTTGAATTGTTAACAGGACAAATAGCTGGCGAAGTGGACCAAGAAGGCTATTACCCAGAAGACAGTATTAATTTTAGAGCGATTTCACGACTAAAAGAAATATCTGAAATGGCCAATGAAGAAGATAAAGCAGAATAAGTCAAGCTAACGAGGCAACGCTAAATATGACTATGCACACAGAACTGTACCAACTCGCCCACGAAACAGGCGAATACTTGCACCAAGCAAAGCATATCTTAGCGACCGCCGAGTCTTGTACCGGTGGTTGGATTGCCGAAATAATAACGGATGTGCCAGGCAGTTCGGCATGGTTTGATTGCGGTTTTGTCACGTACTCTAATCAAGCAAAACAACGTATGTTAGAAGTTAACAGGGAAACACTAGAAAGCTATGGCGCAGTGAGCGCCGAAACGGCTTTAGCAATGGTCGACGGTGTGTTAGCGCACAGTCAAGCAACACTTGCGGTAGCCGTTACGGGTATTGCCGGTCCTGGTGGAGGTTCTGAAGAAAAACCCGTAGGTACGGTTTTTATCGCATGGAAAAAAAGAGAAGGCTTAGCCTATGTTGTCAGAAAACAATTCTCAGGAGACCGGCGTCAAATCAGGGCGCAAACCGTTAAAACGGCGCTGGAAGGGCTGCGTAGCGATATATTATCCACTTAGTTGGGCACATTAAAAGCCAAATTCTGATTCGTCGAAATCGTCAAATTGTTCTCTTAACATTTTCTTTTCCCAGTAAATCTCGATTTTTCTACGTGCATCGCGTTTAATGGTTTCTTTTTCCAAACCATCGGTTAACGAAGCAAATTCGCTAGTATCATAAAGATCTTCATCGTCATGATCGGGTTCGGGAGTAGTAGCACTCGGCGTGCTGGATTTAGCAACAGTTTTAGGCGCTGTTTTATTCATGAGTACCTCGACAGTAAAGTTTTATTAAACATAAAACGGCTTTGGGGGTGAAAATATTAGCGGCTGTTATTGTTTAAATCAACCTAACATTAAGGAATTACAGTAGCAACTGAAATTATCAGAGTAAACGCACACTACACATCGTTAGTGCATTCGCTGTTAGAAACCGTATTTTGGTTATAAACAGATTCTCGCTTATACTGACCAGCGTTTTAGCTTACCGGACTTTAGCTGATGACATCACCATCTCATGACACCATACCTTATTTCGATACCTTGTTCGAGCAAATGCAGCAAGATTCCGTCTTAGGGCAAGCGTTTAGTAAACATGTACACTGGGGCTATTGGTCAGAACCAGAACATGCTGAACTAACGCTAGCAAGCTTTTTAAATGCGGCTGACAACATGACGCTGCAACATTTTAAAGCCGCGAACATCAATCATCACCAAACGATATTAGATACCGGTTGTGGCTTCGGTGGCTCACTCGCGTTACTGAATGAGCATTATCAACACATGGAGCTACACGGCGTTAATATCGATGCCAGGCAAATCGCGCGCGCTGAGACTACCGTTTTGGCTAAGCCAGGTTCGGGTAATAGCCTTGCCTTTAAAGTAGGCGATGCTTGTTATTTAGACTACCCAGACAACTATTTTGATAATGTCTTAGCCGTCGAATGTATTTTTCACTTTCCATCACGTAGCAGTTATTTTCAACAAATACGCCGCGTATTAAAGCCAGGTGGTCGCTTAATCATCTCTGATTTTTTAGTTAACTCAGCGACCTCATTGATTTTTGCTTGTTTTTGCCTGCCTTATTTAGGCTTGATGAAAAAATACTACGGCGAACTCGGTGAGCCTATGACACTGGCAAAATACCAAAAGCTAGCCGACGCCACAGGTCTTAATCTTACCAATAACATTAATATTACCAAAGGCACACTACCTACTTATCGCTTCTTAGAGCAACATATTAATGCGACTGGCATAGAAGCTAAAGAAATGACTAAGCTTTATCGTTTTCAACATTTAGTTTCACGCTTGGATTTTCACCGTTACTCTATCTTAACGTTTGACAAGACCTAAGCGGTTAACGGATTAAAAAGAAGGCAATGAAAATGTATTAGCAGACCCGCGTACCGCTCCGCAACCATTCTCACCACACCATATTTGATCACCACAACCGCTTAGTAATAAAGCTGCTAATACCACAATAATTAATTGATTTTTCATATTTTTTACTCCAGACAATGTTAGTTCATTACCTGGAATAACATTCCAGGTAATGAGTAAATGTCAAGCGAGCAAAGCAAAAAACTATCGATTCAACAACAACAACAAAATCAAGTAAACTTTGCTAAAGAAGGCGCGAGGGTAGACCCGCGCACAAGCGCCTCAATACGTTCGCCGGTCATAGGGCAACCAAAATAATAGCCTTGCACTTCGTCGCAGCCATTCAAGAACAGGTGCCGTGCTTGCTCGTGTGTTTCGACACCTTCGGCGATCACTTTGAATTTCAAGATCTTCGCTATCGAAATGATGGTCAGCACGATTGCCGCGTCATCACTGTTCTCCATGATGTGGGCGACAAACGACTTATCAATTTTTAATTTGTCGAAGGCGAAATGTTTGAGTTGGCTCAAACTCGAATAACCTGTACCAAAATCATCGATTGAGATTTCAATGCCCAAGCCTTTGAGCTGATTCAGAATCATAATGCTTTTTTCCGGGTCCTTAATGACGGTACTTTCCGTTAATTCCAATTCCAGAGAATCCGCCGACAAGCCACTTTCATCCAGTATCGCACTCACCTTATCGACAAAATCTGGCTGTTCGAACTGCCGCGCAGAAACATTCACTGCCATTTTAAGAATCCCTAAACATTGTTGTTGCCAAATTTTGGCTTGCCTGCATGCTTCACGGAGCACCCATTCACCTATCGAATCAATCAAACCGGCTTCCTCCGCGATGGGAATAAACACATCGGGTGAAATCAAGCCCAGCTCAGGATGTTGCCAACGAATCAATGCCTCGGTGCCAATAACACGCCCACTCGTCAAATTGACTTGGGGCTGATACAACAAAAACAAATCATTGCCTTGCAAAGCACGGCGCAAGTCATTTTCCAGCCGTAACTTCGATGACAGTATCTGCTCCATGCTGGACTCATAAAAACGGTAGGTATTACCGTGCTCTTTAGCGCGATACATGGCGGTATCGGCTTGCTTGATTAATTGACCGGGGTCTTCGCTATCTTTAGGATAAAACGTAATGCCAATGCTAGCGCTCAAATAAAACTCTCGCTCCATAAGGGTAAACGGTTGAGCAATCGCGCGGCAGATTTTTTCGGCAACCGTCACCGCGATGTTTGCTGAAGAAATGTTTTCCAGTAACAGAGTAAATTCATCCCCGCCGAAACGCGATACTAAGTCGCCGTTGCGCACGCAGTGTTGAATACGTTCCGCCGCTGCTTTCAGCAACAAGTCCCCAACATCGTGCCCTAGCGTATCGTTGGCCAATTTGAAGCGATCCAAGTCCAGAAACAGAATCGCGTGTTGCTTACCTTGTTGAGAACCGTGTACCACTTGCGTCAGTTGTTCCATGAACTGCGTGCGGTTGGCAAGATGCGTCAAGCTGTCTTGATAAGCCAGCCGGTTCAAATTGCGTTGGACGCGCCCCGCTTCTAGCAAGCGCGCCACCCGCTGGCGCAGCACAGCGAAATGTATCGGTTTTGGAATATAGTCATTGGCGCCGACGGCAAAAGCGCGTTCCACGGACTGCTCATCATCAAGCGCAGTAATCATCAAAATGGGGACTTGCGCGCCGCCCGGACACGTCCGAATTTTTTGGCAAGCGTCAAAACCGTCCATTTCCGGCATAATGGCATCCATTAGGATTAGGTCAGGCATTTGCCGTGTGCACATTACAACCGCCTGCATACCATTATTAGCTTGTTCGATAGTGTAATTGTCTTTGTCCAGCACATCGTGCAAGGCAAAGCGTAGCGCTCTATCATCATCAACAATCAAAATACGCAGCTCCATGTGTTCGGTAGGCCAGGACTGACTTATCAGCATCAGTTCTCGTTCCAGGGCCAAGCGAACGGGTTCGTAGCTCCTAAGCAAATGTTGCATTGTCGCGTCAACGTCTGGCACAACACCGTGATGGGCTTGTTCCTCGAGTTTTTTGGCAGTGGCTGCCAGGCGCTCTGCGCCGAGATTTCGGCTGGCACCTTTCAAACTATGCGCAAGCTCGCGCAATTGTCTGCTATCAGCTGAATTCAGTGCTTCACGAATCGATTGCAATTGCATAGGTACGTCTTCGAGATAGGCTTTGAGCATTTTGACAAAGCTATGGCCAATTTCGTCATGTAACTGCTTGAGCACCTGAACGTCGAGTACATTGCCCTCTATTTCAACGTGCTCACCTATCGACGTTGCTCCACAATTGGCGAGCACGTCTTGTTTGAGCCAACTTTGCAATTTTTGTTTCAGGTCGTTTAGCCTTAACGGTTTGGTCAGATAGTCATCCATCCCTGCCGCCAGGCAAAGATCGCTATCACCTTGCTGCGCGTTGGCCGTCATCGCAATAATTGGTACGCGTGCGGTTTCGCCCGGTAATGCACGAATGCGTCGCGTCGCTTCATAGCCATCCATCTTAGGCATGTGGCAATCCATCAATACCAGATCGTATTCATAACACGCCAGTTTTTGCAAAGCGTCTAAACCCGTATCGGCGGTATCGAAATGGCATCCTAACCTTTCCAACATGCCGATAGCAACTTGTTGACTAGCGCGATTATCTTCGACAATCAAGATACGCTGGCCTGAAAACATTCGTGTCGCTTGCTGCGCACTCGAGCGGGGCTCATCTGGCTGCTGGTAGCCTTTTTCTAAGCTCACGAGACAATCAAACAACATTGAAATCTGGATTGGCTTGCTCAAACGTGCCGCTATTTGAAGATGCTCGGGCACTACCGGCTGGCCAGGATTGGTTAGCAGAATCAAACGAACCGTCATCAACATCGGATCTTGCAGTAGCCAAGTCAACCAGTCTTGTTCGACAGAAGACGCTGGCAGCAAATCGATAATCGCGAACTGATATGCTTCGCCTTGTTGCGCCGCCGTACGCAACATGTCTAGCGCTTTGATGCCGTAACCGACACTGCGATAGGAAATTTTCCAGCCTTCTAGGTTTTGCGATAAAAACTGACGCATCTTGTCGCTATCGGTAACAATCAAAATGCGCAAATGCGAAAAATACGCGCGTTTCGCATCTGACAAAGGCAGATTATTTTGCGCTGGCGCGAACGGTACTTTGAACCAAAAGGAGCTACCACGCCCCAATTCGCTGTCGACACCGATTGCCCCTCCCATCAACTGGGTCAACTGCCGACAAATCGCTAGCCCCAATCCCGCCCCGTCGTAGTGCCGGGTTCTGGAGCTGTCGCCTTGCATAAAAGGATCGAAAATTGAGGCTTGCGCTGCCGGCGCAATACCTGGACCGGTATCGGTGACGCTGAAACGCAGCATAATGCAGCCATTCTGAAACGGCTCGGGTTCCACTTTTATAGTGATGCTGCCTTCTTCGGTAAATTTGAGCGCATTGCCTAAAAGATTGACCAACACTTGTCGCAAGCGCGACGCTTCGCCATGCAGCACCATCGGGACCTCGTTGGCGATAGTATAGCGGAGTTCCAGCTGCTTGCGTTGCGCTTGACCAGACAATAGGTCAACGATTTCGTCCAGTATTTCATACAACACGAAATCGACCGGCTGTAATTTCATCATCCCCGCTTCGATGCGCGAAAAGTCCAGAATATCTTCTATCAACTGTAACAAGGTTGCACCCGCATTACGAGCGATAGCGACATAGTCCGCCTGTTTCGAAGATAATCCCATATCTTGCAGCAATTCCAGCATACCCAGTACGGCATTTAACGGAGTGCGCAGTTCATGGCTGACGTTTGCGGCAAATTCGCCTTTCAAACGTGCTGAGTCCAATGCTGCATCACGCGCCCTTTCCAATTGTTGCTCACGCGTTTCCAAAACCTGCATCATCGTGTTAAACGCTGCTTCCATTTCTACGATGTCTCGTGGACCCACCAAATGCGCACGCACATTTTTTTGTCCAGACGATGCAAGTCCCATGCTGAGTGCCAATTGTCGCAACGGCCCGGTCAGGCGTTGCGTCGCAATAGCTAGAAAGAGCAGAAAAATCAGCGCAAATAGCCCCGATACTAATAGCGAGGTTTGCAGGATATTACGTTCCATCGCTTTCAGTGAATGCTTGCTCATCGCCAAACGTACAAAACCGAGCAATTCGGATTTAGGTTGGTTGATTTCGAACGGCGAACTCTCGGTATCGTACTGGGCACCATTCGAGGCAACCACGGGTGCGACAAAATACCAGGCGGCATCCGTTTCTTGTTGCAACATCGCCTCATCGGGCCATGACGACGTATCACTCTTCACCGCCACCGGCTCGCCCGCACTGAACAACACGCTGTAATCGCGCGTGTATATCGCCACACCGCTGACGTCCGGAAATGCCATGATCGTCTGCGCTGGCTTTTCTGCATTTTCCTTGCTTGCATACAACAGCGCCAAGGCGCTCTGCTCGGCAAACGTCCCAGTAGCTTGCAAGCCTTGTTCGAGCAGCTTGCTCCGTACGATTTGATACGATAGTCGGGAAAGCGTATAAGACGACAGCAAAGATAGAGCGAAGATACCAATCGAAAAAGTCGCAACCAGCCATTGCATAAAGCTAGCGCGCTTATGCCAGCCTCGAACGGGCTTTTTGTCGTCCTGATTGACGCTACGATCAGAAGCAGCAGGCTTTTTGCGGGTCATGCTTGTTGGCTACCAACGTAAGGAGGGACAAGATATTCAGCGTGCATAACGCCAGCGATGGCGTGTAGTAAGGCAACGCAGGAGCAGTTGCCAAGGACGCCGTGCATACATCCCTGTAGGCTTGGCGGCAGCACGATGAATACCCTGTCCCTACTAAAGTGTGTAGCCTGCTTGTTCATTGCGAGCTAGGAAAAACCAAGCCGAATTCACGGCGTTTCTGGCCGGAAAATCGCAGACCCAGATGTTCTGCGGTACGTAAGTTGACCGCCAGCAACAAATCGCGTAACGGCTTGATACCAGCCGTTTTCACAGTATCGGCGCGAGCCTGTTGTAAAGCCAGCGACGCCAAGCTATGCCCCATGCCAACATTATCAGGGTAAAGCGAGAATAACGCACCCTTGCGCACATGTTCGAGATTGCTGGAAAACACGACGAAGTTTTTTTCCCACGCTTCTTTTAAAACTACTGGCAACAGCACTTGTTCGGCCATCGCCAAGCCATCGTGGGGCAACCATAGTGCAATCGAATTATCCTTGATTTCGACCAATACCTGCCGGTACAACGCCGATGACTGTTGTATGTCATTCGCTGGCAGCGCGTTGAGCAAAAAGCCCCGCGATTTGGCAGCTTGCTTCGCATGTTCGATTTCCCATGCAGTCTGCTTGGGTTCGAAAACTACAGTAATTTCTTTAACATTGGATACAATGCGTTGCAAATGCTCGAACAACGCATCCGGGTCCGGTGCCAGACTAATTCCGGCAACGCCTTGAATTTCTTGCCCCGGAGCAATCATCACTGCACCAATCACGACTGGAAACGTTTCGCTGAGCGTTTTTGAGGCTTCGAGTCCGGCGCGTCCTAAGCTAACGACGACGTCAACGCCATCCGCTTTCATGTCAGCGATAATACCGGCCAATTTGTCCGGCTCGTCGCTTAACACGTATTCTGTCACCGTTCTATCTAACTCTGCTTCCATACCATCAACGATTTCCAAAAAGACCGCACGGTAAGGGTCGCGAACTTCAGGATAAAGCACGGCTATGGTCGGCGCGTTCGGCTCTGCGTAAGCCATAAAACAGCTAGCCCAGAGCATTAGCAACAAAGGTAACAAATAGCGATTCAATGTAATTTAGCTCCTCTAATAAATGGAGTGGGCAAGCTTGTTGTGCTGTCGACAGTCCACGTCCTCAAAATCCTATACGCCCTGCGATTATCCGGCTAATAGCGAAACCGTATCTCACCATACAGGCTCCTACCCGCTTGCGGAAAGTCATTGGGGATAGGTGCCGCAGTAGCGCCAAATGGACTAGGTTCCCGAATATCGGCATTGAACAGATTACGTACTGAAAATGCGACATCCCAATGCTCCGCTACGTTATTGCGGCGAATCGTGACATCGACATCGACATAGTCGGCAACCGCTGGACGCAAATCACCCGACACTCTATCACGACCCAACACGCAACTAATTTGCGGAGTTACCTGCCAATTCGGCAAAAATCGCCAATCGGCACGTAAATAAAGTTGATGATGCGGCGCGTTGCCGGCATCATGATTTAGTATTTGATCAGTAGAGCGCTGATAAGCGTAATTACCCGATAGTTTTAAGGTCTCATCGACTTGCCATTCGGCTAGGAGCTCACCGCCGTAACCTTGTTGACGACCGGCATTTTGAGCAGTGATGGTTGTCTCGCCTGCATCCGGCACATAACGAATAATGTCCGACCACCAGTAGTAAAACAAATTGAAGCCTAAACGCCACTGATCGCGAGGCCGATATTCGAACGCCAGCTCAAGTGTATCCATAGTTTCCGGTTTCAGGTGAGCATTTCCTAGTAACACAGGATTGTTGGCGGCATACATTTCGGCAAAAGTCGGCGCACGAAAAGCACTGCCGTATAGAAGCTGTCTCTTATACACATCTCCGAGCCCACGAGACCAGAGA